>NZ_DASQMZ010000064.1:0-9504 GCF_035645235.1 Paenibacillus sp. | reverse complement strand
GAGCAGCCAGCTGGCGACGACGAGCGTCCCGATCGCGGCGCCCCGCGCGCCGGACAGCGCCTCGCGGGCGACGGCCGCGTGGCGGCGGACGCCGTGCCACGGCAGCTTGTCCGCGCGTCGCAGCAGCAGCGCGGCGACGACGGCCGCGGCCAGCACGGTTGCCGCGGAGGCGGCCGCGGGCGTCGCGGCGGACGCCCCTAGCAGCAGCGGCGCGCCGGCCGCCGCGAGCAGCGCCAGCGCCGCGAGGTCGAGCGCGCGCAACGCGGCGACGCTCTGCAGCGCGAGCGCGCCGGGAACGCGCCCGCGGCGCCACAGCACGCCGACGCGCGCGACGTCGCCCGCCTTCACGGGCAGCAGATGGTTCAGCAGCAGGCTATAAATTAGGCCGTGATAGAGCAGCGAAATGCGCGGGCGGTGCCCGGCCGGCAGATAGAGCCGCCAAGCGGCAGCGCGAGCCCAGAACGCCGCGGCGTACGCCGCCGTCATACCGAGGAGCATGTCCGGCCGCTCCGACAGCGCCCGCCAGCCGGCCGCGAGCCGCCCGAGGTCGAAGTGATGCCGCATCCACCAGACGAATGCGAGGAGCAGGCCGAATTGCAAGATAAGCAATAGAATTCGCGTTTTCATATGGACTCATTCTACTGATAACGATTCTCACGGTCAACCTGAAAAGAAATGAGAAACCCGCCTTGCCTCCAAGACGGGTTCCTCGACGTGCCTATTCTTCTAAGTGATGCGGCGGGATCGTCCCGAGAAGGAAGCTCACGTCGCTCCGCCCGAACGACCCGTCCCCGTCAATATCGACCGCATAAATTATGGGTACGGGCTGTGGTATAATTTCCTAAACCTAGACTTCGAAAATGACCCCGCCCCCGGAGGTGCGTCCGCGTGACCCAACTACCGCCCCAACCGTTCCACCCCGTCTTGTCCGCCTGGTTTCGCCGCGCGTTCGGCGAGCCGACCGACGTCCAGCTGCGCGCCTGGGACGCGATTCGGGACGGCGCGCATACGCTGATCGCGGCGCCGACCGGCTCCGGCAAGACGCTCGCCGCGCTGCTGCCCGGCCTCGACCGGATCGCCCGCGCGAAGAGCGACCTCGGCCGGCCGTACGCCCCCGGCGTGCGGCTGCTGTACGTCACGCCGCTGAAGGCGCTCAACAACGACATCCATCATCATGTCGTCGGATTCGCGGCCGAGCTCGACGCGATCGCCGCGGAGACGGGCGCCTCGGATTGGCGGCCGTTGACGGCCGGCGTTCGTACCGGGGACACGTCCCAAAGCACGCGGGCTTCCATGCTGAAGCGCCCGCCGGACGTGCTCGTGACGACGCCGGAGTCGCTGTACCTGCTGCTGCTGGCCGACAAGAGCCGCGACATACTGCGGACGGTAGAAACCGTCGTCGTGGACGAAATTCACGACCTCGTGCCGAGCAAGCGGGGCGCGCATCTGAGCCTGACGCTCGAGCGGCTGACCGCCATGCTCGCCGGCGCCGGCCGTTCCGCGCCGCAGCGCATCGGCGTCTCCGCGACGCAGAAGCCGCTCGAGACGGCCGCGCTGTTTCTCGGCGGCGTCGATGCGGCGACCGGCGAGCCGCGGCCGACGGCGATCGTCGAGAGCGCGATGGACAAAGCTTATGACGTCCGCGTCACCGTGCCGGATTACGCCGCCGCCGCGGGCGGCCGCGAGGCGGTCTGGCACGCGCTGCTGGAGCGCTTGCGGCAACTGATGGGCGACGCGAAGACGGCGCTGATTTTCGTCAACAATCGGCGGCTGTCCGAGCGGCTCGTGCTTCGGCTGAACGAACGATTCGGCGAAGGCTTCGCTCGCCCGCACCACGGCAGCGTGTCCCGGGAGCGGCGGCTCGAGGCGGAGCGGCTGCTGAAGGAGGGCGCGCTCCGCTGTCTCGTCGCCACGTCGTCGCTCGAGCTTGGCATCGATGTCGGGCATATCGAGCTCGTGCTGCAGATCGATCCGCCGCTCTCCGCCGCCGCCGGCATCCAGCGCATCGGACGCGCCGGGCACGGCGTCGGCGACACGAGCGTCGGACGCATCGTCGTGCGCAGCCGCGGCGCGCTGCCTCAGGCGGCGGTACTCGCGCGCCTCGTTCGGGAGCGCGACATCGAGCCGATCGCGATGCCGCCGGGACCGCTCGACGTGCTCGCGCAGCAAACAGTCGCGGCGGTCGCCGCGGGCCCGACCGACGCCGGCGCGCTGCTGCGCCTCGTTCGCGCCGCGGCGCCGTACCGGGCGCTGACCGACGACGCGTTCGAGCGACTGCTGGCCATGCTGTCCGGGTATTACCCGTTCGCCAAGGCGACGCTCGATTGGCGCCGCGAGACCGGCGCGTTGACGCCTCGAAGCAATACGCGGATGGCCGCCATGACCGGCGCGGGCACGATTCCGTCGAGCGCCAACTATCCGGTCTATCATGCCGACTCGAAGCTGCAGCTCGGGGATCTGGAGGAAGAGTTCGTGCACGAATCCCGCGTCGGCGACGTGTTTCAGCTCGGCGCGCATGCGTGGATGATTCGCGACATCAAGCACGACCGGGTCGTCGTGGCCGAGGCGTCGAACCGGTACAGCGAGGTACCGTTCTGGCGGGGGGACGCCGGGGGGCGCAGCTTCGCGCTGGGCGAGCGGATCGGCGCGTTCCTGCGCGAGCTGGAAGGGCGCCTCGGGCGGCAATCGGACGCGGAGCTGACGGATTGGCTGGCGGCGTACGCCGGCTTCGACGCCCGCGCCGCGGCCGAGCTCGTCGACCTCGCGCGCCGGCAGCTCGACGCGTCCGCGCTGCCGACCGACCGGCGCGTCGTCGTGGAGCGCTACGAGGATATGACCGGGCAGACGCACGTCGTCGTGCACAACTTCTGGGGGCGGCGCGTCAACCGCGCCTGGCTCATGGCGCTGGAGCACGTCTGGGACGAGTCGCTTCCGGCGCCGCCCTACGCGAACGCGAAGGACGACGGCATCGAGCTCGTCTTCCGCGCCTGGCAGGCGGAGGCGCTGCCGCGTCTTTGGATGCTGACGCCCGAGACGGCGGAGCGGGCGCTCCAGCGCGCCGTCCCGTCGTCGGCCCTGTTCGCCGGCGTGTTTCGGCGCATGGCCGAGACGGCGCTGCTGCTCGCCCGCGGCTTCTCCCGCGTGCCCTCGTGGCTGAAGCGCATCCGCGCGGAGGAGCTGCTGCAGGCGAGTCTTCCGTTCGCGGACGACTTTCCGCTGTTCGGGGCGGCGCTCGAGGAATGCCTGCGCGAGCATCTGGATGTCGCCAACCTTATGCTCGCGCTCGCCCGTCTCCGGGACGGCGCCGTCGAGGTCGTCGCCTCGGAGGGGGACGCGCCTTCGCCCCTCGCCGCGCAGTTTACGTTAGACCATGTGTCGCACATGCAGTACGAAGGCGACGCGCCGAGCGAGGAGCTGCGGCGCCGGCTGCAATCGGTCAGCCGGGAGTTGGCCGACCGGCATTTCGGCGCGGACGGCGAATCGGGCGGCGCCGGCGCGAGCCTCGTCGTCGAGCCGGCGCTGCTCGAGGCCGAGACCAAGCGGCTGGCGTCCGGCGGCCGCGACGTCGCCGGGCCGGACGACGTCGCGGCGCTCCTGAAACGGCGAGGCGATCTGTCGGCCGAGCAGCTGACGAAGATCGCCGGGGCGGATGCGCTCGATTGGGCCGCGGCCGGACTCGCCGCGGGCCGCGTCGCCGTCGCGGCCGTCGGCGGCGAGTTACGGTATATCGCGCGGGACGAGGCCGACGTCTATGTCCGCTTCCCCGGCGACCCGACCGCGGCGGCGTTCGTGCTGCTCCGGTATATCGAAGGCGTGATCGCCTTCACCGCGGCGGAGCTCGCGGAGCGCTTCGGCCTCCCGCCGGAGGACGCCGCCGCGCGCGTCGAGGCGTGGGCGGCCGAAGGGCGCATCGAGCGGCCGCCCTTCGCGGAGCCCGGCTCGCCGTATTGGTCGAGCCGCCAAGTCGCCTCGCGGCTCGTGCGGCTCTCGCTAGCGTCGGTGCGGCACGCCGCCGCGCCCGTCGAGCCGGCGCGGTGGCAGCGGCTGCTGCTGGCGCGGCACGGGCTCGACCGCCCGCCGGCGTCGGCCGGGGCCGAGGCGCTGCGCGCCGCGCTGACGCCGCTGCAGGGGCTGTTCCTCCCCGCCTCGCAATGGGAGCAGTCGATTCTGCCCGCCCGGCTGCCCGGCTATCGCAAGGAAGAGCTGGATCTGCTGTGCGCCTCCGGCGAGCTGACTTGGCTCGGCCGCCGGCGGGACGGGGAGAAAGAAGGCCGAATCGCCTTCTTTCTCGCGGGCTCGGAGGCGCTGCTCGAAGGCGCGCTGGCGTTCGGCGGAGCCGCGGCGGGCGAAGACGCCGCCGGCAGGCGAGGCCACCGCGCCGAGGCTGACGCGGGCAGCGCCCATCCCGAGCTGCTCGCCGCGCTCCGGGCGCGAGGCGCTTCTTTCCTGACGCGCCTGTCCGCCGATACCGGAGAGCCGCCGTCCGCGCTGCTGCCGAAGCTCGTCGAGCTCGCGTGGGAGGGCCGCGTGTCGAACGACCAGTTCGCCCCGATGCGCAACTTCCTGCTGGCGAAGGGCAAGCTGCATCCGCGGCTCGGCTCCGGCCACGGGCGCTGGTACGTCGTCGAGCCGCCCGCGAGGGAGCCGCGCCTCGACCAGGAGCGGGCGCTCGCGTGGGCGAAGCAGCTGCTTCGCGCGTTCGGGGGCGTGACGGGCGCCGTCGTGAACGCCTACGCGCCGTTCGGCTGGGACGCCGCCCTGCCGCTGCTGAAGCAGCTCGAGGAGTGGGGGCTCGTGGCCCGGGGCTTCTTCGTCGACGGCGTGCCCGCGCTGCAATTCATGGAACGCGAGACGATCTCGTCGCTGCGCGGCTGGGAAGCGCCCGACCCGCAGCCGCAGCAGCCATCGCAGCAGTCGTCGCAGGCGCCGCCCGCGTGCCTCCTCGTCGGCGCCGCCGATCCCGCCGTTCCGTACGGCGTCGCTTTGCCGTGGCCCGATATCCCCGGCGCCGCCTTCGCCCGGAAGGCAGGCAACTACCTTGTCTTCGTGAACGGCGAATGGCGCTATTGGATCGAATCGAACGGCAAGCATATCGTTCGCCTCGGGGACGGCCGTTCGGCCGACGCCGCGGCGCTGTCGACCGCGCTCAAGCAGCTGCTTCGGCGCGGCGGCCTGAAGCGGATTCGCGTCGAGACGTGGAACGGCGTCTCCGCCGCCGACGCGGCGGACGCCGTCCCGCTGCTCGAGCGCGGCGCGGAGCGCGACCGCGGCGCGCTCCTCCTTTGGCCGAGCGCGCTCGGCTAACCGCGGGCGGCGTCCTGAGAAGGGCGAAGTCTTATGACTGACGAAAAATATAGCTAATTTATTCCCTCCCGTTGGATGTAATCGATTTCTTGCAAAATCTACATTTATTTCGTGGCGCAGGCCGCTTTCTTCGGTCGAATACCTGCATTTCAGCCTTTAATAAGCGCTTCCATGATGCCGGGAAGAAAAAATAACTGTAAAATTTGTACGACCGTACGCAACCAAATAAACAGGGTCCGGTATGGCAGCCGCACGAAAAAAAACCTTCCGCGCGGGCCATAGAGCCTGCGGAAGGTTTCTTCGTGACGCCGTCAGCTGCCGCCGTCGTCCGACAGCCGCGCCCCGCGCAGCAAGGCGGCGAAATCCGCCGCGGCGGCGGGCGCGTTGTCCGCGGTCAGCCCGCCCGCCATCGCGCGGCGCAGCCGATGCATCGCCGCGCGGCCGGACGCGTCCGCCAAAATATAAATCCGCATCCCGCGGAAATTTTGCTGCACCTCGTCCGATCGCGCGTCCAGACTCGCGTCGTCGGCGACGAACACCGAGTTGCCGACGACCAGGAAGTCGTCCGCCGACAGCGGGTGCCGTTCGCCCGCCGCGTACAGCTGCATCCCGAAGCGAGCCGGGTCCCTTCCTTGCGCGCCGGCGCCGAGCGCGCCGAAGTCTCGCCCCGCGCCGCCGTCGCCCGAGCCCGCCGCTCCGCCGCACCCGGCCAGCGCCGCCGCCATCGCCGCGGCCAGCGCCGCCGCGGCGAACCATCTCGTTCTTCTCATCGCGTTTCCCTCCATCCGGTCGTTGCCGGATAGGATTCCCGATGGAGACATTTTCTATCGCACGCCCGCTACTCCCACTTGAACGTTCGGCTCGCGACGGCGAACGCGGCGACGAGCCAGACGACGAGCGTCAACGTCTCGGCCCATAAGTCGCCGAGCCCGGCGCCGACGTTCATGACGGCGCGGAGCGCGTCGGACAGATGCACGATCGGCAGCGCCTGCACGACCGGCTGCAAAAACTCCGGCATGTTCCGCACCGGGAAAAACACGTTCCCGAGAAACATGAGCGGGAACGAAATCAGACCCGCGATCGGCCCCGCGCTCTCCGGCGTCTTCGCGACGCCCGCGATGATAAAACCGATCGACATGAAGACGAGCGTGCCGAGCACGATATAAAACAGCACAAGCAGCCAGGAGCCGCTCGCCCGCGTGCCGAAGACGAGCGCCGCGATCAGCAGCACGACGACGGCCTGCAGCCCGTTCAAGGCGAGCCGCGCCGTAATTTGCGCCGCGATGAACGTGCCGGCCTTCAGCGTCGTGCTCTGCATGCGGCGCAGCACGCCCCGCTCGCGCCACGACGAAATTTGGCCGGCGACGCCGTTCAGGTTCGTCGACATGATCATCATGGCGAGAATGCCGGGGACGAGGAAGTCGATGTAACGAAGCCCCAGCGAATCGACCGGCTCGGCCGCCACCGCGGCTGCCGGTTCGTAGCCCGTCAGCTCTTTGCTGATGCCGTCCACGACGCCGCTGACGTACTGGACGCCGAGCTGGGACACGGTCATGTTCTGCTCCTCGTAGAACACCTTCACCTCGGCCGCGGCGCCGCCGGCGGCGAGCGCCTCGCCGAAGCCGGCCGGCAGCACGACGACGAGCTGCGTATCGCCGTGCCGCAGCGCCTCGAGCGCCGCCGCCCGGTCGCCGGATGCCGTCAGCCCGAGCGCTTCAACGCGCAGCAGCGTGTCCGCGACGCCGGCGGACGCCTCCGTCGCATCCTCGTCGACGACATAGCCGCTTAACGCCACGTCGCCGCCGTCCAGCATCGTGCCGAGGCCGATCATGAGCAGCAACGGGAAGAACATCGTGAAGAACAGCATCTGCCGGTTTCGCAGAAACAGCGTCAGCTGTGCCTTCGTCAACTGAAAGTAGGCGCTTCGTCTCATGCTTCCCGCAGGCTCCTTCCCGTCATTTGAATGAATACGTCCTCGAGCGTCGCGGTCCGCGTGCTGAGCCCCTCGAGCTGCAGGCCGTGCCCGTCCGCGCCGGACACCAGCGCCGTGAGCGTCGATTGCAAATCGCCGGAATACAGCACGAAGCCTTCCTGCCGCTTCTCGACGCTCGACACCGCCGCGAGTCCGCCGAGCCACCCCAACACCCGCTCCTGCCGATCGTCGTCCATCGCCGCGAACGCCGGCATCTGGAATTCGACCGTCTTATCGGCCGCGAGCCCTCGAATCAGGTTCGCCGGCGTGTCGAGCGCGATGACGCTCCCTTGGTCCATCAGGCAAATCCGGTCGCATAAAATATGCGCCTCGTCCATGTAATGCGTCGACAGCACGACCGTCTTGCCCTGCTCCTTGAGCTTCAGCACGATGTCCCACAGCGTCCGGCGCGCCTGCGGGTCGAGCCCGGTCGTCGGCTCGTCGAGAAAGACGACGAGCGGATCGTTCACGAGCGCCAGCGCGACGGCGAGCCGTTGCTTTTGCCCGCCGGAGAGATGCTTAACGCGGGCGGAAGCCTTTTCCGTCAGGATCATACTCTCCAGCAGCGGCTCCACCGGCACCGATTTCTTGTAGAAGCTAGCGTACATCTCCGTAATTTCGCGCACCGTGAGCAGATCGAACAACGACGTGGATTGCAGCTGCACGCCGATGATCGCCTTCACCTTCTCCAGCTGCGACACCGTGTCGAACCCGTCCACGAGCGCGCGCCCGCCGTCGGGACGACGCAGCCCTTCGATCATCTCCATCGTCGTCGTCTTTCCCGCGCCGTTCGGCCCGAGCAGCCCGAATACCTCGCCGCGCTTCACCTGAAAGCTGACCCCGCCGACCGCCGTAAAATCGCCGTATCGCTTGATGAGCCCGTCCGCCTCGATCACAAACTCGTCCGCCATGCCGCCCTCAACTCCGTTCCGTTCTGCTACCTCCATCCTACTCCAATCTCTCCTACACTACAAAACTATAAAAAATGCGTTCTGGACGAGGGATTACCCTCTCAACGTCTTAATGATCCCTTCGGCGAATTTCTCCATGAAACTCTCCTCGAGCTTCGCCGGATCCGCGTCGAGCGCTCGCGCGACCTGCTCGGAATGCGTGAGGAACAGGATGAGCGGAACCGCTTGAAAGAAAAACATCTGCGTCACGAACCGATCCCGAACGTCTTTCCGATTCGATTCCGGGACGCGGTCGGCGAAAAACTCCTCCCACAGCTCCACCAGCGCGCCGACGGGCAGCGCGATATCGAGGTTGTGCTTCGCGAGTTCGGAGAAGATCATGCTGACTAGATTGCTCTCGCCCCCGGCCGCCGCGCGGACGCGCGCGACGAACCCGCTCCAATCCGGCGTTTGCCCGGAAGCGAAGCTCCGGAGCTGCGCTCGCAGCCGCTCCCGCGTTCCTTCGATGATTTTCTTGCCGAGGGCGTTCACGATATTTTCCTTAGAATCGAAGTGATAATAGAGCATGACCTGATTGACGCCGGCCCGCTTCGCGATATCCGTCATCTTCGTACGGTCGTAGCCCTTTTCGATAATAACCTCTTTAGCGGCTTGCAGTATGTTTTCCTTCGTCTTCTCCGATGCGTTCCTCTTCGCCATGCCTTCCCCGCCTTCGCCCGGTATCCGTCTATTGATTATAACGCGAATATCGGTAATACCCTAACGCGGCAAGCTCGACGGCGATAAAGAACGTATGCAGCGGTACCGTGCTGGGAAGGCCGATCTCGGCGAGCGGCTCTGCGAACATGAAGTTCGCGACGAGCGGCGAAACGTGCGCGAGCAGCCCGACGACGTCCCACGCCCAAGGGTTCGGTTGGAGAGAACCGATCCAAAGCGCGATCCCGACCACCATCATGAGCGAGTAGGCCTGAAACAAGCCGACGTCGACCATCGGATCGGCGTGCAGGAACGCGAACGGTCCCGTTCCGCGGTACAGCCCGATCGTGGATAAGACGAGCATCAACGCGGTAAGCGCAAGCAAGAACGTGCCGTGGCTTCGCAGGACAAAGCGGCTGAATTTCACAGGGTTCATATAAACCACACTCCTAGTTTAAATTTTTATTTTAAAGTAACACTTTAATTTTATTCCCGAAACCCCTCTCCGTCAATTCCGATTTCGAACGGCTTCGCCTCCCTCCCCGCCCCCTGGCATTAGGCGTTCGGAGACTCCTTGTGATACATTCAAACCATCATCCCGATGCGGAACGAAGGGAGACG
>NZ_DASQMZ010000063.1:0-16087 GCF_035645235.1 Paenibacillus sp. | reverse complement strand
CCTTGGTACGAGACCGCTTGCAAAGCGCTCGTGATGCAGCTGCTCGTGCAGCTGCTGCGGGTGCGGCCGGCCGCGCGCCGGTACGAGCGGTACCGCGAGGCGGTGCTCGAGCTGATGGCGGACATCCGCGGCCGATCCGGGGACGATTGGACGGTCGGAAGCATGGCGTCGCGCATTAACGTACACGAGGATTATTTCTCCAAAATGTTCACGGACATCGCCGGCGTCAACCCGAGCAAATTCGTGCAGCAGGCGCGGCACCGGGAAGCGAAGCGGCTGCTGCGGGATACGGATTGGAAAATGGATCGCATTGCGCGCCGCGTCGGCTACGCGGATTTGCATTACTTCAGCCGCATGTTCCGCAAGTTGGAAGGCATCCCCGTCAGGGAGTACCGGAAGCTGGCGCAGCGCTACCGCCCTGTGTGATCGGATTTGTCCAAATTGTTATCGCTTTCCGCCAACGACGAACGCAAGGGACGTTGATATATTTTTGCTAACAACGTTGAACCTCGGAGGCGAACCTGAATGTCCACGCAAGCTGCATTGGACTACGTCGCGGCGCTGCTCGCCGCGAATCCGCTGGAGGAGCCGATCGAACGGTTTTTGCGTCTGAGCGAGCACGCGCCGATCGCTCCCCTGCACGTCGGGCGGGACGCGTACTTGGATTTCGCCGAACGGATCGTGCGTCGGTTCGCCCCGTATCAGCACGAGTGCGGCTGCATTCTCGATCCGACGGACGGCGTGGAATACCAGTATTCCACCGCGTCCTACGCGAAGGCGGGCGCGGTCTTGCTCGCAAACGGCCGCTGCGTCGATCTGGCGGAGAGCGTTCTGCGCGCCATGGACTGGGCCTGCTTCGTCTTGGGCACCTTGCGCGACATTCCGTTCGCGAAGCCCGCAGGGGCGTCGGAGTTCCCGGCGTCCTTCGTCATGGCGAACCGTCCCGATCATAGCCGGGATTTCATGACGCATATGCTGATGCGCGCATACCGCATCCTCTCCGAACGGACGCCCGCCGGCCGGGCGAACGCATGGGCGGCGCATCTGGCGTCCGTCGCGCCCGAGGAGACGTACACGCAAAACGAAAGAAATTTCCCGATCGCCGCGGTGCGCAACTGGGCGACGTACGCGATGCACGGCGAGATGATGCGGTACGCCGACGGGCTGGCCGCCGACGATGCTTATATCGAAAAATATTTGCCTTATCAGCTGCCCCGGTTCACGGAGGAAGGCTTGTATCGGGATCCGAACCTGCCGGCCGCCTACGATCTCGCCGCCCGCCAGCAGCTGACGGGCTTGCTGGACGAAGGCTACGCCGGGCCGCACCGAGCAGCGCTGGAGACGCTGCTTCGGCGGGGCGCGGTTACGATGCTGTTCACGCAATCGACGACCGGCGCCAGCGGCCCGGGAGGCCGCAGCAATCAATTGATATGGAACGAGCTGACGTTCGCGTCGATCTGCGAACGGGAGGCGGCCCGCCGGCGGCGGGACGGCGACCTGCGCTGGGCGCCCGTCTTTAAGCGCGCCGCGCGGTTGGCCTTCCATTCCTTGCAGCCGTGGATCGCGGAGGAGCCGCCGAGGCTGGCCAAAAACCGGTTCCCGATCGAGGACCGCAGCGGCCTGGAGCATTACGCGTTCTATTGCAACTATATGCTGTACGCGGCGCAAATCGCGGCGAGCTGCTACGAGCACGCGGACGATACGATCCCGGAGGGAGCGGCGCCGTGCGACGTGGGGGGCTATGCGCTTCACCTTCCTTCGTTCCATCGGGTATACGCCACCGCGACGCCCGCCCAAGGCGGGTATCACCTCGTCTTTGACAATGCCGCGCAGATGGGGCAGGACGCTACGGGGCTGGTGCGGCTGCACCGCCGCGGCGTGCCGGAGGCGCTCGGGCTGTCCGCGGGCATTCCGGGTATGGAAGGGGATGTCTCGTGGCTGTTCTTCCCCCCGAAGCAAAACATCCCGTACGCGAAGCTGCCGTGCGCCGTCGGCGTCGCGTGGCGGGACGGCGAAGGGGTATGGCACTCGTTCGCGAATTACGGCCGGCGCAAGCACGACGATTTCTCCAAGCGGGACGAAACCGGTCGGCCGCTCGAGGAGGAGCGGCCGGCATGGCGGACGGAGCTGCTCGCGCCGGCCGACGACGGCGCGACGGGTCCGGATGCCCCCGCCCTCGTCTTCGCGCTCGCGTTTACGCCGGCGGTCGACCCCGCCGCCGCGGCGGAGCCGGAGCTCGCGAACGAGGAGCTCCGGAAGATGTACCGTTTGGTGAAAGCGAATACAAAAGAGCGTGCGGGCATCGGCGGCCTTACGCGCATCGAGCAGCGCGTCGTCGCGTCGCAAGGGGCGGTGGACGTCGAATGGACGCTCTTTCCCGCGGAAGGCGGCACGGTGACGCGCATCGCCGCGATCGCGCCGATGCTCGCGAGCGACGGCGAGCGGCTCGCCGAGCTGACGGCGGAGGGGCGAACCGCGGCCGCGGCGCTGCCCGGCGGGCAGCGGTATCGGGCGACGGCGCTGGACGCCGACGCGACGCTCGAGCTGCTGCCGGACGCGCTGCCGAACCGCAACGGGTATTACCGCAAGGCGGAATGGACGAGAGCGAACGCGACGTCGATCCGGCTTCGGCTCGAGCTGACGGATTAATTCGCAGCAAGTCTTTATCCTGGGGGGGAATCGCTCGTGACCATTTACCAAGGAAACGTATATTATGTCGCCGTCGACGGGGACGATCGGAACGACGGAAGAGAGGTCGGCGGGCCGCTGCGGACGATCCAAGAAGCGGCGCGGCGCATGAAGCCCGGCGATACGTGCTTCATTCGCGAAGGAACGTACCGGGAGACGGTCGCGCCCGCCCGCTCGGGCACGGAGGAGGCGCCGATCCGGTTCGCGGCGTACGGGAACGAGCGCGTCGTCGTCAGCGGCTGCGACCCGGTCGCCGAGTGGACGCATTGGCGCGGCGGCATCTACAAAGGGAAGATGGGTTGGAGCATGGCCGAAGGGAACGGCAACCTGGTGTTCTTCGACGGGGAGCTCGGCACGGAGGCCCAATGGCCGAACATGACGGACCGGCTCGACCGGTCGCAGTACGCCCGGGTCGACGCGGCCGAGAACGGTTACCCGTATAGCACCATTTTCGATGAAGATTTGCTTGCCTTCCCGGACGGCTACTGGACCGGCGCGATGGTGGCCTGCGTGAACGGCGTAGGGTATTTTATGTCGACGGCGAAGGTCGTCGACTTCCGGGCGGGTACGCTCTATTTCGACCAATGGGTCAGCTCGGCGGAGCATTACCATACCCGGCCGGGGGATCTGTATTTTCTGACGCGAACGGCGAAGGCGCTCGATGCGGCGCGGGAATGGCATTACGACGCGGAGGAGGGGGCGCTGTACGCGGTGCTTCCGGAAGGCGGCGCGCCCGAGGCGCACCTCGTCGAGGCGAAGCGCCGCGAGTACGCGTTCGACCTGAGCGGGCGAACGGACGTCCATCTCGTCGGCCTCCGCTTTCGCGGGGCGTCCGTCGCGCTTCGGGACGCGAGCCGCTGCGTCGTGGACGGCTGCTCGTTTACCGGGCTGGACCGGTATTTCGGGTACCGGCAGTCGATTTACGGGCGGACGAAGGGGCTGGAGCTCGGCGGCCGGGATAACGTCTTGCGCGGCTGCGAAATTTCGCATTTCGAGGGCATCGGCGTGAACGTGTCGGGCGAGCGCAACGCCGTCGTGAATTGTTACATCCATGACGGCAACTTCGAGGCGTCGTACGCGAGCCTTATATGGATGACCGGTTCCGGCCACACGGTCAGCCGCAGCACCGTGACGCGGGGCGGGCGGACCGCGGTTTCCGGCGTGTTCGCCCGCTCCGTCATCGAATATTGCGACATCTCCTTCGCGAACGCGCTTACGAAGGATTCCGGCATGATCTACCTGTTTAACCACGACTTCGACAATACGCAAATTCACCATAACTGGCTGCACGACAACTTGGCCGACCACCTGAGCTTCGGATTTTATATGGACGCTTGGACGAGCGGCGTCAGCTTCTTTCGCAACGTCGTCTGGAACATTCCCGACCGCGGCATGGTGCTGAATCGGCCGATCCATCGGACGCTGATTTACAATAATACGTTTTATCGCAGAGCCGTCGCGGATTCCTCGGTGTTTTGCCTGGACGACATGTACGGCACGCATCTGGCCAACAACTTGTTCGCGGACGGGGAAGTCCGGCGGTGGGGCGAGCACAGCGAAGCATCTCATAACCGCTTCGACGCGGCCTCCTGGTTCGTCGACGCGGAGGGCGGCGACTTCCGGCTTCGCCCCGGCGCGCCGGCGATCGGCGCCGGCCGGCCGCTGCGGGGCGTCACGGACGAGCAGGCCGGCGGCGCGCCGGACGTCGGCGCGTACGATTTCGGCGGCGAGGCGTGGGTGCCCGGGCATGATTTCGCGCGCCCTCCGGCGTCTCCCGGCGGCTTCGTCGCGCTCGATCACGCGAGCCGGCTCGCCAACGGCGGCTTCGAGCGCGGCGAGTGGGCGCCGTGGACGGTCGCGAAGGGGACGCCGGAGCTCGTGTTCGAGTGCGCATGGGACTACAGCCGCAACGGGTACGCTTCCGTCGTCCGCAGCAATAAGTACGCGGCGGCGCTCCGGGCGGGGGACGCGATCGAGCAGATCGTCGAAGGGCTCGAGCCGAATACAACGTATATTTTTTACGCCGGGATCAAGTCCGGCGGAGCGTATTTGCCGGCGACGTCCCATGCGGAGCGCGCCGGAGGCCCGTGGGATCGAGGCGCGGACGGCGAGTGGCCGATCTACCGCGACGTCCCTTACGTCGGACCGCTGCAGGCCGGGGAGTGGCTGCGGTTCGCCGCCGTCGACTTCGGCGCGCCCGGCACGTACGACTCGCTCTCGGTCGGGCTGAACAAAGCGTTCGGTCCCGTCGCGATCGAAGCGCGGCTCGATGCGCCGGACGGCCCGCGGATCGGGGCGGTATCGCTCGCTTGCGATTACGACGGGACGTGGCGCTACTTCGGCGCCAACCTCGCATCCGTCGGCGGCGTGCACGACGTCTACTTCGTCTTGTCGGGACCGGGTCGGTGCTTGGCGCAGAGCTTCGTGCTGCATCATTCGGCGAAGGCCGGGACGGCCCGCATGTCGGTGCGCGGCCATGGAGGCGCGGAGGCGAGCAAGCTTGTGAACCGGTGGAATTGGGAGAGCACGCTGTCGGAGCTGCGCTTTACGACCGGTCCCGAAGCGACGTCGGCGATCGTCTCGATCGAGAACGCCGGCGGGCTCGCCGTCGTCGGCTGGGTCGGGCAGAACATCTACGTGGACGATTGCGGCGTCTGGGCGCCGCCGGCGACGCGGGGGGAGCGGACATGAACGACGGGACGGCGCCGACTTTGTAATCCATCGTCGTTCGCAGCCGGCAGGCTTGCCGGATGCGAGGGGGAAGGCGACTGTCGCGGATCGTGATAATTACAATCGCTGCAAGGGGTGTTGCGCATGGCATGTTTCCGTCCCGCCGATACGGCGGAAGCGATTAAGCTGCTCTTATGGAAGGAGTTCGAGCTGTCCCGGCTTTGCGCGGGATGGATGCCCGCCGTCCCGCGGTTCGGATGCAAGGCGAAGCTTGCCCGGCTGCAGTATATTCACAGCCGGGACATGAAGCTGCTGCACGGGCGGGCGAACGAGCTTCCTGGCGGGCTGCCGGCCAAGGCTTGGGTGCCGGAAGCCGTTCGGGAGCTGTACGCGTCCGCTTCGCTGGCGCCGAGCGTCGCCGCCTTCTTCGCGGGCTACGGCCTGCTGCTCGAGGACCTGCTGCAAAGCTACGATAAGCTCGGCCGCGACGTCGACCCGATTCTCGACGCGCCGACGCTCGACGTCTTGGACATCGCCGGATTGAAGCGCAGGGAGCTCGCATGGGTGCGGGAGCAAACCCGGGAGTTTCTGGCGACGGAGGACGGCGCCGCCTCGTCGCTGCCGGATTGGGAGCGGTACGTGGCGCGGCTGTTGGAACTTGGGAAAGAGCTCGGCCGGGACGGCTCGGTGCCGCCGGCGCTCCGGTGGCCCGCTCCGTTCCCCGCGGAGCCGGTCGGGCCCGTGCCGGTGCAATCCGCGTTGGATCCGAGGTTCCCCCCATACGTCTTTACGGAAGGGAAGAAGCCGTACGAGGACCCCGACGCGTCCCCGCTGTACGACAGCGTGAAGCAAATGCACTATATCAATGCGACGGAGATGTCGGCGGCGGAAAACCTCGCTTATATGTATTATGCGGTGCAGCATTTCCCGCTGGAATTTTACTACGACCTCTCCCGTCACCTGTGGGACGAATCGAGGCATGCCGCCATGGGCGTGCGACGGCTGCGGCAGCTCGGCTACCCGACGGAGCGGTTCCGGTATTTCGTCGGCGGTCCCGGGAAGGACGTCGGGGCCGAATGGTACGCCGATATGTACGCCAGCTTGACGATGGTCGCGGAGCCCTGCTCCTTCTTAAAGAAGCGGAAATCGATTCCGGCGTTCGAAGCGTTCGGCGACGAGCTGTCCGCGGCGCATGTGGAATTCGATATGGCGGATGAACAGATGCACGTCAATTTCGGCAAGAAGTGGGGGCCGGAGCTGTTTAAGACATACAAGAACGATCTCGTCACCGCGCAGGAGCTCGCGGCGAAGGCGCGGCTGCGCCGGCTGCAGGCGAGGGGGCTGACCGCGGAGGAGGAACAGGCGGTCTTGAAGGATTTTCCGGCCTTCTGCGGCTTTACGACGAACGAGCTGAATTACGAGAAATACTGACGAAGCCGGAGGGATGTCGATTGGGGACGAGGGATACGACCGGAACGGCCGGAGCGTTCGGAGCCGACGAAGCGGATGGAACGGTCGGAACGGCGGGGCAGGCGGAGCTGACGGGGCAGGAGCGGGCGAAGTGGGCGGAAGCCGTCTGGGCGAAGATCGAAGCCAAGATTTCGCGAACGAGCCGCCGCATCGGCGCGACGTTCCCGTATGTCTCGATCCATGGCGGGAAATACAATGCGGCCGACGCGGATTGGTGGACGAACGGCTTCTGGCCCGGGATGCTATGGATGCTGTACCGGGAAACCGGAGAGGCGCGGTACCGGGACATCGCCGAGGCGTGCGAAGCGAAGCTGGACGAACCGCTCCACAGCTTCGACGTGCTGCACCATGACGTCGGCTTCATGTGGAGCTTATCCGCCGTCGCCGATTACAAGCTGACGGGCAGCGAACAGGCGAAGCGCCGGGCGCTGACCGCCGCCAGCCATCTCGCCGGGCGGTTCAACCCGAAGGGGGGCTTTCTCCGCGCATGGCTCGGCGAAGGGCGGGAGGGGTGGGCGATCGTCGATTGCTTAATGAATCTTCCGCTGCTTTACTGGGCGAGCCGCACGACGGGCGATCCGCGCTTCCGCCATATCGCGCAGCTGCATGCGGACACCGCGCTGAAGGAGTTCCTTCGTCCGGACGGCTCCGCGTATCACATCGTCTGCTTCGATCCGGAGACGGGGGAGCGCACGGGCGCGCTGGGCGGCCAAGGATACGCGCCGGATTCCGCTTGGTCGAGGGGGACGGCTTGGGCGCTGTACGGCATGGCTCTGAGCCATAAGTACACCGGCGACGTCCGGTACTTGGACGCGGCGAAGCGAACCGCGCATTACTTCGTCGCCCAGCTTCCCGAGGATTGCGTGCCGTACTACGACTTCCGCGCGCCGTTCGAGGACGGCATGGGGAAGGACAGCTCCGCCTCGGCGATCGCCGCGAGCGGGCTGCTCGAGATCGCCGCGCTCGCGCCTCCTTCGGAGGCGTCGTCGTACCGGCGCGCCGCGTGCCGCATCTTGGAGGCGCTGGACGCGTATTACGGAGCATGGGACGATCCGGAGGAGGAAGGGCTGCTTTACATGGGCACCGCGAATTTCCCGAAGCGCGCGTACGTGAACGTGCCGATCATCTACGGCGACTATTTCT
Source organism: Paenibacillus sp. (assembly GCF_035645235.1). Classification (GTDB taxonomy): domain Bacteria; phylum Bacillota; class Bacilli; order Paenibacillales; family YIM-B00363; genus Paenibacillus_AE. The sequence goes on along the minus strand of NZ_DASQMZ010000063.1, from coordinate 8,116 downwards.
TCATGGAAGCGGTCGCCAAACTCCGAGGCTCGTACGTATCTTTTTGGTAGGCTATGTTAAACTTTGTTGTTGATATTAAAAGAGTTAGGAGAATATATGAAACAAGGCAGAATGATTATCATTACTGGTTCGCCGGGGACTGGTAAAAGTACAACGGCATCCATTGTTGCTAAAGAGTCTAATTTATCAAAGTCGGTACATATGCATACTGACGATTTCTATCACTATATTCAAAAGGGGGCAATCCCTCCATTTTTACCGGAATCGCATGAACAAAATTTCATTGTGATCGAAGCCTTTTTGGAAGCTGCAAAACGTTTTGCACGCGGCGGGTTCGATGTGATTATCGATGGAATTGTCGGTCCTTGGTTCTTGGAGCCGTGGCTCAAGGCCGTACAAGATCATTATGAAGTACATTACATTATCTTAAGGGCAACTAAAGAAGAAACGATGAAGCGAGCGATCAATCGTTCCAAATTGGACGAAGACGCCAACATGGAGTTGGTAGAAACAATGTGGGAGCAATTTACCAATTTGGGTCGCTATGAATCCAATATTATCGACACAACAAATCAATCCATCGAACATAGCGTTTCGACCATAAAAGCTGTGATTGAAAAAAAATCTTCTTTACTTACGATTTGACGCCGCGGGGCTGCGCGTCGGCGACCGCTTACACGTACTCGATTTACCGCTCCCCGACCGTTCGCAGCACGCCCAGCAGCACCGGCCGAATGACGTAAAGATTAAAATAATCCCATCGAAAATGAGGCCCATCCCCGTAGGGCGAATGCTTCGCGTGCCGGCGAGGTCCGCGGCGACGCGCGCCTTCCCGGCGCGGCGCTGCGCTGCGCGCAGTCCGGTAGCCGCGGCGGCGGCGCGAGTGGTATGATACTGTCAAATCGATGTCAAACGCAGCTGGGGGCGGACGCTTAATGGGAAAGAAAACCGTGCACGTCATATCGCATACGCATTGGGATCGGGAATGGTACATGCCCTTCGAGAAATTCCGGATGCGGCTCGTCGAGCTCATCGACAAGACGATGGAGCTGCTGGAACGGCCGGAGCACGAATTCCGCAGCTTTCACCTAGACGGGCATGTGCTGCTCGTAGACGATTATTTGGAAATCCGGCAGGAGCAAGAGGCGCGGCTGCGCAGGCTCGTGAGCGCGGGGAAGCTGCGGATCGGGCCGTGGTACGTGCTGCAGGACGCCTTCCTGACGAGCGGGGAGGCGCAGGTGCGCAATCTGCAGCTGGGGATTCGGCGGGCCGAGGAGCTCGGAGGCTCGACCGACGTCGGCTACTTCCCGGACACGTTCGGCAACATCTCGCAGTCGGCGCAGCTGCTTCGCGGCTTCGAAATCGAGACGGCCGTCTTCGGCCGCGGCATTAACGGCGTCGCAGCGGACAATCGGGTGCAGCACGGCGACGCGGCGGGTTATCCGTCGGAGCTGTGGTGGGCGTCGCCGGACGGCTCGCGGGTGCTGTCCGTCTTCCTCGCGAACTGGTATCACAACGGCATGGAGCTGCCGACCGATCCGGAGGCGGCCGCCGAGCGGGCGCGCAACACGATCGCGAACGTGGAGAAATACGCGACGACGTCGCAGCTGCTGCTGATGAACGGCTGCGATCACCAGCCGGTGCAGGCGGACGTCGGCCAGGCGATCCGAACGCTGAACGAGGCCGCGCCGGCGTACCGGTTCGTGCACAGCGGCTTCCCCGAATATTTCGCCGCGCTGCGGGAAGACGCGCAGCCGTGGCCGACGGTGACGGGCGAGCTGATCGGCGAGCACACGGACGGATGGGGCACGCTCGTCAACACGGCGTCGTCGCGCTTGTACCTGAAGCAATGGAACGCGAAGACGCAGCGGGAGCTGGAGCGGTGGACGGAGCCGTTCGCGGCGATCGCCTGGCGGCTCGGCGAGGCGCATCCGGACGCGTTCGTGCGTCATGCTTGGAAGCTGCTGCTTCAAAACCACCCGCACGACAGCATCTGCGGCTGCAGCGTGGACGAGGTGCACGACGAGATGGTGCCGCGCTTCATGAAAGCGTTGCAGATCGCCGAGTCGCTGACCGAGCGGTCGCTCGCGTCGATCGCGGCGAAGATCGACACGTCGTCGCGGACTGCGGAGGCGCGCGGCGTCGGCGGGGCGCCGGGGGAGACGTTCCCGATCGTCGTCTTTAACCCGCTGGCGTGGGAACGCGACGACTGGGTCGAAGCGCACGTCGACGTCGAGACGGACGCCGAGCTGCCTTTGGACGCTTACGCATTGTACGGTCCGGGGGGCGCCGCCGTCCCGTTCGATTGGGCGGATCTGGGGCTCGCGCACGGCTTCACGCTGCCGGACGACCGGTTCCGCGTGGCGTGGAAGCGCCGACGGTACAAGCTGCGGTTCTACGCATCGGGCGTGCCGGCGCTCGGACACGCGACGTTCGCGCTGGCGCCGGCGGGCGACGGCGCGGCCGCTCCGCGGTACGAGGCGGCGTGCGTCGTTTCGGGCGACGGTACGGCCTATTTGGAAAACCAATACCTCCGCCTCGACGTCGACCCGTTCGGTACGGCGTTCTTGCTCGATAAGGCGACGGGGCGGACGTACGCGGACCTGCTCCGGCTCGAGGATACGGGCGATATCGGCAACGAATACGTCTATGTCAAGGCGCGGGATTCGCAGCCGATCGTCACCGGGGACCGCCCGGCGTCGCTCGAGGTCGTCGCCTCGCCGGCGGGCGCGCCCGCGCTGCGCATCCGGCACGCAATGGAGGTGCCGGTCGGTCTCATCCCAGAAGGGAAATACCGCTCGAAGACGATGCATACGCAGATCGTGGACGTCTATGTCTCGCTCCCGACCGGCTCCCGCCGCGTCGACGTCGAAGTGAGACTCGACAATCGAACGAAGGACCACCGGCTGCGCGCGCTGCTTCCGACGGACCTCGATACGCCGCATGTATACGCGGATGCGCCGTTCGACGTCGTCAGACGCGACATCGCGCCTACCGAGCGGTGGACCAATCCGTCCCGCTGCGAACGGATGCAGTCGTTCTTCGACGTATCCGACGGCGAGCGCGGCGTAACGATCGTCGCCGACGGCTTGCCGGAGTACGAGGTGCTGCGCGACGGCCGCAACACGATGGCGCTGACGCTGCTGCGCTGCGTCGGCGAGATGGGCGATTGGAACTACTTCCCGACGCCGGGCGCCCAATGCCTCGGCCCGTTCGCCGCCCGGTTCGCCATCGTGCCGCATGCGGGCGGATATGCGAACGCCTTGCGCGAGGCGTATGCCTTCCTGACGCCGATGCGCGCGGTCGCGGCCGGCGTGCACGGCGGCGCGCTCGCGCCGGAGACGTCTTGGCTGCGCGTGGAGCCGGCGTCGACGGCGGTACACTTGTCTTCGCTGCGCAAGGCCGATACGTTCGACGGCGTGACCGCCCGATTCGTCAACCTCGGCGGCGGCGAGCAGCCGCTGCTCGCAAGCGGCGCGATCTTCGCGGACGGCGCCCGCGCGGCCGAGACGCTGCTGAACGAGCGCTTCCAAGGCCCTGCCCCGATGCGCGAAGACGGCGCGCCCGGCGTCGCGGCGACGCTCCCGGGCAAGAAAATGTACACCGTCGCCGTTTACTAGGAGGGCTCCGCTCCGTCGAACTTCGAGAAAGCGGTCATTGCGGACGGCGCTCGGAAAGCATAGAATAGCCCTATAACGAGTGACGGACGACAAGGAGACAGGGCTCATGAACATCAAGCTGCTGAAGTGCCACGGGTCGGGCAACGACTTCGTGTTAATCGACGAAATTTCGAACGACTATCGCATCGACGAGGAGCTGCGCGTCAAGCTGGTGACGGAATTAAGCGACCGGGGGAAAATGTTCGGCTCCGACGGCCTGCTTTACGTGCAGCGCAGCGACCGCCCCGGCGCGGACGGGCGGATGCGCTTCTTTAACACGGACGGGTCGGAGGCGGAGATGTGCGGCAACGGCGTCCGCTGCGTCGGACGGTACGTGGCGGAGCTGACGAAGAAGGACGAGGTCGTCATCGAGACCATGCGCCGGAACATCCCGATCGGGCGGGTCGACGATCTATTCCCGGACGTGCCGACGTTCGACGTCACGATCGGCGAGCCGAATCTCGACCCGGCGTCGCTGCCGATGATCGCGGACGGGAGCCGCCATGTGGATGCGCCGATTCCGGAACTGCATCCGACGCTGCGGTTCACGGCGCTCAGCATTCCGAACCCGCACATCGTCGCGGTCGTGGACGCGTTCGAGCCGGAGCTGGTCGAGCTCGCCGAGCGGGCGAATACGGAGAAGACCGCGTTTCCCCGCGGCGTGAACGTCAGCTTCATGAAAATTCTCGGCCCCGACGCGATTTTCGTGCTCACGTACGAGCGCGGCGTCGGCATTACGAACTCCTGCGGCACGGCGATGTCCGCATCGTCGTTCGTCGCCTGCCTGCTTGGCCATACGGCGCCCGGCGTTCCGATCCGGGTGTATAACAAAGGCGGCATGGTGCGCTGTCTCGTCGACGGGGACGCGGCGGCCGTCGCGCGCGCGGACGCGCCCGTGCATTTGATCGGCAACGCGACGTACGTGTTCGAGGCAATGCTCGACGTGCCGTCGGCGGATCCGGCGACGTGGTCGAGCGGGGAGCGGACGTACTTCGACGAAGAGAACCGTCAATACGACCGACTCGTGGAATCGGTCGGCCGGGAGATCGACGTCGCGTCGTTCTATCGGTTGTAACAGCATTCCGCCATCCGGCGGAATCGCGCCTTCGCGAAGCCCGGCGCATCGGGAATTTCTTGTAATCGAGGACGAGCTCCTGCCGCAGTGTCTGCGACAGGAGCTCGTTCTTTTCGAAGGGGAACCGGCCTACAACGCAGCGCCCTTCCCGCCGTCGATGTTGACGGCCGTGCCGGTGACGTACGAGGCGGCGGGCGACGACAGGAAGGCAATCACGTTCGCCGCCTCCTCCGCCTCGCCGATCCGGCCCAGCGGCACCTCGTGCTTCGGATCCGCGGAAAACTGCTCCCACGTCGACTCCGGCGCGCTTCGGCGCCACGCTTTCTCGATCTGATCGCTGCGGATGAGCCCGATACAAACCGCGTTCACCCGGATGCCGTCCGGACCGAGGTCGCGGCTCATCGCCTTCGTGAGCGCAAGGCCCGCCGCGCGGCTGACGCTGGTCGGCAGCGAGGAGGCGCCGGGCGTCTTGCCGCCGATCGCGGTCACGTTGACGATCGAGCCGCCGCCGGCCGCGCGCAGATGCGGAATCGCCGCTTGGGAGCAGTGGATGGCGCCGAACAGCTTCAGGTCGAGATCCTGCTGCCACGCTTCCGGCGACACTTGCTCGATGCGGTTCGCCGCCGCCGTGCCGGCGTTATTGACGAGCGCGTCGAGCCGGCCGAAGCGGGCGACCGTCTCCGCGACGGCGCGCTCGCAATCCGCCTGCTTCGTCACGTCGGCGACGACGTACAGCGCCTCCGCGCCGTCCGCCTCCGCCGCGATGCGCGCGGCAGCCGCCTTCAAGTGCGCCTCGTCTCTCGCGCATATCGCCACCGAAGCGCCTTCCTTCGCGAGACGAATCGCCGTCGCGAGCCCGATGCCCTTGCTCCCTCCCGTCACGAGCGCGGCCTTCCCCTTCAACCCTAAGTCCATCCCGTTTCGTCCCCCTTAGCAAATTTTCATTATTATATCAGAAAACGGAACAGCGCCGTCGTCTTTGCCGCTCTTTCGGCAATACGTTCGGCGCTGCTCCGCTTTCTTATTCGCTTGGACTTGCGTGGTCGGCTTGCGCCGCCATTGCCCGCGGTGCGAATCCAGACGGATTTGCGCGAGGGCGGGGGTCGGTTTCCTCTTCATAGGAAAGTCCTCCTCGAGGTTGGTTTCGTCTATTATTGTACGCTCCCGGCGGGGGGACGGCAAGCGTGCCGCGCGCCAATCTTCGGTAGCGCTTACAACGTTTTCTGCGGTATCATGGGGGTGTGGTTCGCGACGAACGGAGGGAGCGGGATGGGCGGATACAAGGCGGTATGGCTGCACGCGGCGGACAACGTCGCGACGGCGCTCGAGCCGATCGCGGCCGGAGCGGTCGTGACGGTGGCGGCGGACGGCGCGGAGGCGACGGTGACGCTGGAGGAAGGCATCGAGTTCGGGCATAAGTTCGCGGTGCGCCCGATCGGGCAAGGCGCGGATATCGTAAAATACGGCTCGGTCATCGGGGCGGCAAGGCGGGACATTCGCCCGGGCGAGCACGTGCACGTGCATAACCTGGAAGGCAAACGCGGAAGGGGCGATCGCATTGTTGTCCAAGAGAGCGGAAGCTGAGACGTTCGCCGAGGCTGCGGCGAAGGCGGCGAAGGGACGGAACGTTTGGGCGTATCGGCGCGCCGACGGGCAGATCGGCATTCGGAATCATGTGTTGATTTTGCCGACGATCACGTGCGCGACGCAGGCGGCGAAGCAGGCGGCGGAGCTGGTGCAAGGGGCGGTCTCGTTCATACATCAGCATGGGTGCGCCCAAGTGGGCGCCGACTACGAGCAGACCTTCCGAACGTATTACGGCATGGGCGCGAACCCGAACGTGTACGGCGTCGTCGTCATGGGGCTCGGCTGCGAGACGCACCAAGCGCGGAGCGTGTACTCGGAGCTGAAGAAGACCGGCAAGCGGGTGGAGCTCGTGTCGATCCAAGACCACGGCGGCACGCTGCAGGCGATGGCGGAGGCGGCGAAGCATGCGGCGCGCATGGTTCAGGAGGCGTCGGCGCAGATGCGGGTCGAATGCGACCTCGCCGAATTGATCGTCGGCACGGAGTGCGGCGGATCGGACGCCTGCTCGGGGCTGTCCGCGAATCCGGTCGTCGGCCGGTTCAGCGACCTCCTGATCGACGAGGGCGGCACGTCGATTCTCGCGGAGACGACGGAGCTGATCGGCGCGGAGCATCTGCTCGCGGAGCGCGCGGTCGACGGCCATACGAGGAAGCGCGTGTACGAGGTCATCGAGGCGATGGAGCGGCGGGCGTTCCTCATGGGCATCGACATCCGGACGGGCAACCCGAGTCCGGGCAACATCAAGGGAGGCCTCAGCTCGCTCGAGGAAAAGTCGCTCGGCGCCTCGGCGAAGTCCGGCACGCGGCCGCTGCAGCAGCTGATCGACTACGCGGAGAAGCCGTCGAAGCGCGGGCTCGTCTGGATGGATACGCCGGGCCACGACATCGAGCAGATGACGGGCATGGTCGCCGGCGGCGCGCAGCTCGTCTTGTTCACGACGGGCCGGGGCACGCCGACGGGCTCGCCGATCGCCCCTTGCATCAAAATATCGACGAACACGCCGATTTACGAGAAGATGTCGGACAACATCGACTTCAACGCGGGCACGGTCATCGACGGCACCGAGTCGATCGCCGCGGCGGCGGACCGCCTGATGGACGAGGTCGTATCGGTGTGCAACGGGAAATGGACGAAGTCGGAAATTTTAAAGCAGCACGACTTCGGCATCTGGCGCATCGGTCCGACGTTTTGAGACGGATTCATTCTTCGACGGCAGGCTGGGACGGGATAATTCGTCCTGGCCTGTCTTTTTTATACTGGTGCGGCTCGCCGCTTGGCCCGGACTTATCCGTTCATGACATTCGTGTCCTTATCATGTTCTCTTTCCGAAACGGGATGTTCAAAGGCAAATCGCGATGGTAAGTTGAAGGAGAAACGGGATATCCCGTTCCAAAATAACTAATTGTTAGGAGGCTAGTAATGAGGAAACGAATTTCGTTGTCGCTGGCGGTTGTCATGGCGTTCGGTACGCTGGCCGGAGGCGTCGGCTTCTGGGGCCCGCAGCTCGCTCAAGCTTCGTCGACAAAGATCAGTTTGGATGCATCCATGGTCGTGAACGAGTCGGGCAAGGGGAATGCCGGCATGCTGGTGGACGAACAAGGCGTCGCCGGCGACCCCGAAGCCGGTACCGGAGGGAGCCCGACCACGACGTGGTTCCCGGGCTGGGGAAGCACCGACCATCCTGCAAGCGCATACATCGATTTGGGCCAGGAATACCAGCTCACCGAGATTTATCTGTACGATGCGAACGGAATCGCCGACTTCGTCGTCGAAGCGGGCAGTCCGGGAAACTGGA
>NZ_DASQMZ010000062.1:0-36315 GCF_035645235.1 Paenibacillus sp. | reverse complement strand
CCGGGAATTTACGGAGAAGCCGGACGGCTTCGAGTTATTCCTGATCGGCAATGTCTTGGAAGCGATCGCGAGGATCGACCGGATCCGGCAAGGGGAGCCGCTCGCGCAAGCCGGAGCCGACGCCCCTCGGAAATCGAGTTTGTCTTCGGTACTGGATTATGTCGAACGGCATTTCGCGGAGCCCTTGACCGTCGAGCGGCTGTCCGCCCGGTTCGGCATCAGCGCGCGCCATCTCATCCGGCGGTTCCAAGAGACGACCGGCGAAGGCTTCTCGGCGTATCTCCGGCGCAAGCGGGTGGAGCACGCTTGCCGTCTGCTGACGGAGACGGATCATAAGATCGCGTATATCGCGAAGAGCTCCGGCTACCGGGACGCGGCGCACTTCGGAGAGGTGTTCCGCAGCCTCGTCGGCGCGAGCCCGAGCGAGTATCGCAAATCGCGGCGCGACGCCCGGTGAGTCCTAATCGCGATTACGTCAGCCCGCGCTCGACTAGATCGACTTCCCGTACCGGCATCGCTGCGTCCGACGGCAGATGGAACGTTTTGATTTCGCAACGGCCGAACGCGGCGGACCATCGGCGGCCGAGCATCGGCAACTCGATCTCGGCTTCCGCCGCCAGGCCCGCCGTCTCGTAACACCGCAAGATCCAGCCGTCGCCCTCTTCCGCTTCCTTCAAGGCAACGGCCGCTACGTGCGATGAGGAAATTCGGATTCCTTCCCAACATTGCGGCAAGCTGCCCGCATGATACGTCTCCCAGATCCCTGTCGCCGGCGCGTTCAACTCATAGGCTTTCCTTACGATGTCGGCATCTTGCCAACCGCCTTCATACGGCGATAGCCGGTAGGAAAATTCCTGAACGCCTTGATCCATGAACTCCACTTGATCGTCGCGAACGCCGTAGTGATCTGCGAAGATCGGGCTGCGAACGACGGTAAGGCGAATCTCGTGACCCAGGATGTCATACCCGTATTTCGCATTGTTCATTAGCGCGAGCCCGCGACGGCGCTCCGTTCTCGGCAGCGTACCTTCGACGGTCGCCCATTGTTGCCCAGGAACTTCGACGCCGGTCGTCTCCCGGCGGATATATCCGTACGGAATTTCGGAGTAGCTTGTTGGTTCGTCGACCTGAACCGGGAACGCCAGCTTCAACATTTTATGCTTCTCCCTCCAATCCACCGTCGCCTTGACCGTCAAGTCGGGGGAGTGGCGGTGAAGCGCGAAATCTTGGCGCAACGTCGAGTCGCCGTACCGGGACGTCACCCGGATGACCGCGCGCACCGGGCCTCGTTCGAGCACCTTTATCTCCGCGCCGCCGAAGCAGCCGACGACGTCCCTATAGCTCCGCAGGCCATGTCCCCAGGTGTCGCTATGCGTCTCATCGATCACCAGCGGAACGGCGCCGCGTCCTTCCAGCGCGTCGACGTTCGCCCGTTTGTCCAGCATTCGCGCGATCGTGCCGGTCGCAGGATCGAACTCAATGCGGACGTACTCGTTTTCGAGCACATGATCCTCCGCCTTTAGCGTCTCAGGTGCATCCGCCGATTCCGCCGCTTCGGATTCTTTCGTTAAATACAGCCAGTACACGCGATACCCCATCGCCGGGACGCGTGCCAGAAACAACGTATCCCACTTATCCTCCCCGTTCGTACGCGAAGCGCGCACAGTTTGCATCGGAACCGGTTTGCCAAGGTGATCCTCTACCCTTCGAACCCGGCGGTTGGCATGAATCGGCGTTTCGATTTCCCACGACAACGGATTGAATACGACATAAGGCGTGCCGAGATCCTCCTGTTCCCACAGCTGCCAATCCTTCTCTTTGCTAAGGGACGCCACTCCCGGCTTCATCGTGTCGATCGACCAGGAGAGTCGTTGCAAGGCAGCGTTCAGCGATTTGGCGGCGAGATGAAGCGCCTCACCGTACGATTCGCGCGCGTCGACGAACGCCTCCCGAATGCTGCAGCCTCCCATGATATCGTGAAAGTGGTTGAACATGACATTTTCCCAAGCAAGCGTGAGCTGCGCCTTCGGGTACGGCAGCCCCGCCAGCCGATTCGCGATTGCGGACCATTTCTCTGCGGCAAGCAGTCGATGCTCGGCCCGGCGATTGTTTTCCTTCGACTCGGAATGAGTCGAGTAGCAGCCGACCGCGTGCATCTGCAGATCATCTTTCACGACGGGGATTTCATACGCCGCCGCTTCGATGTCCTCGAAGTACCGATTCGGAGAACTGAGTATGATTCGATCCCCGCCGGGACGCGATTGCAACTCGCCGATCGCCCGAAGGTTCGCGACAGTCGGGCCTCCCCCGTGATTCCCTACGCCGTAGAACGACATATAGTCATTCCCTTCGTGATCCGCCATTGCGCCGTGCTTTGCGATTTTCGCTTCGAGCGTCAGCCCGCCCCACATGGAATAATTATCGGTCAAGCGGAATGCGATGACCTGGCTTCCGTCTTCGGATTCCCACCGGAACAGATTGCTCGGCAGCCGCTTCTCGTGCGGTTCGGGACGCATGAAGACGTAATAATCCATGCCGCTCTTCTTCAAAATTTGCGGCAGCATGCCGTGGTGGCCGAAGGAATCGACGTTGTATCCGACCTTCGCCGCGACGCCGAAACGATCGAGAAAATACCGTTGCCCGTATAAGCTGTGGCGCGCGAACGACTCCCCTGACGGCAGGTTGCAATCCGGCTGAATCCACCAGCCGCCTACGATGACCCAGCGCCCTTCGGCTACGCGGAGGCGAATTTCCTCGAACAGCTCCGGCGCATTTTCTTCCACCCAACGGTAGTACGCCGCACACGCGCAGGTGAATACGAAATCCGGGAACTCGTTCATACGGTCGAGCGCGGAGCGGAACGTCGCTTTGATTTCCGCGAAGCCTTCTTGCCATTGCCATAGCCAGACCGGGTCGAGGTGGGCGTTCCCGATAAGATGTACCTTTTTCGTTTCTGTCATGGGTATAATTGCTCCTCTCGTATAAGTAACGCTAATTCGCTTCATTTTGCCGGCTTGACGGCGCGTCCAGCTCGTTCCACGCGACGGACAGGCTGGCGTAAGGACATCGACAGCGCTTCTCGCATGCGATCGCGCGGTTCGTCGAAGTATGGTCTTTGCCCGCTCACGGCTTGACTTTCATCAGCTCCGCATCGACGTTCGCCTTCAACTCGTCCAACAGCTGCTGCGGCTCCCCCCTTCCGTGGATCGCGAGCTCCTGTACCCGCTGCGATTCGTTCCAGAGCAGCGAACCTACGGGGGTAACCGGTCTCGTATAGGCTTCCGGCATCATATCCAAGAACAGCCTCAAGCCTGGGTGTTCCGACAGCTGCAGCGCCGCATTGACCTCCGGCATGACCGTAATGTCGTTCCCCGCGTTTTCTCTTTGAGCCCACAGCAGCGTCCCTTCCTTGTAAGCGACGAACTTGATAAACTCCCACGCTTCCTCCGGGTGCGGAGCTCCTTTGGGCATGACATAAGACCATCCGCCAACCCAAGTGACATGCTCGTAGCCTTCCGCCGCCGGCATCGGCGCGATTCCCCATTCGAAATCGGGGTCTACATGAGCCAGATCGTCCAGGATCCAATTCCCGTCAAAGTTAAAGCCGACCTTGCCGGTCCAAAACGAGTTCACCCCGACCTTGCCCATCTCCTCCGAAAATTTGGTCAGGTCTTCGATGCCGTATTTCTTGGCGTAACCGGCCATCCACTCGAGCGCCTTCACGTTCTGAGGATCGTTCGGAGTCAAATTGCCTTCGCTATCTTGCAGAACGCCTCCCCAGTTCCACGCATTCGTGTAAAAAAAACCTTGATTCATCCAAGGTACGAAGCCGACCTGAAGATAGCGCCCATCGTCCCCCTTCAGAAACATCGCCTCCGCCATAAGATCCAGCTCTTCTATCGTCTTAGGGGGGAGATTCGGATTCAGCCCCGCATTTTTCATGAGCGTCTTATTGTAATACATCGCTCGGACGTCGGCTCGCCAAGGCAGTCCGTAGACGTTCCCGCGGTACAGCGCTTCCTTCCAGACCGAAGGATAATAGTCGGTCGGCGCAATGCCCGCTTCCTCCACGTATGAAGAAAGATCCTCGAGGTAGCCGCGAGCTGCCCAAGAGCCGATGAGGAACCGGTCGAATAGCGCGACATCGGGCGCCTCGCCGCCCGCGATGGCGGTCAGCAGCTTGTCGGACGCTTGCGTCTGGCCTGTATTTTCAACGAACGTCAGCTTCACTTTAATGCCGGGATGCGTCCGTTCGAAGACGTCCACCACGTTCTTCTTAAAGTCCCTCCGGTAATCGCCGTCCCACGGGAACCAGAAGTCGATCGTCACGGTGTCCTCAGGCAAGGGCGCCGCGCCGCGAGGCTGCGAATTCCCGTCGCCCGATCCGACGGCTGGGTTCCACGACCCAGTGCACCCCGCCATTGTCAAATGCGCAGCCAGCATGACGAGGATGGCCGACACCCTTCGACGTATTCCGAATTTCATATGCTCCACCTACCTTTCTCGCTGGAAGACGTTCGCTCTGTTAACGCAGAGGAATTTTCATCGTTACCTTGGTTCCCGCGCCGGGCTCGCTCTCGATCCGCAGGCCGTATTCCTTGCCGTAAGCGAGTTTAATTTGGCTGTTAATGTTCTTTAAAGCGAAATGGTGATCGCCAAGCACTTCCTCATTCTTCAAGGCCTCTTCCAGCTCTGTCATCTTCTCGGGCGCAATGCCGATCCCGTCGTCGGTCACCTCGAAAAGCAGCAGCTCCTCTTGCCTGCTCCAGGAAATATCCAGTCGTCCCCGCTCCCTCTTGCTCTCCAGCCCATGATAAATCGCATTCTCTACAAGCGGCTGGAAGATGAACTTTAAGACTCGGAAATGCAGGATGGCAGGGTCAACGTCCATATGCACGGTGAATTTATCTTCATAACGGATTTGCTGAATGGACAAGTAGCTGTCTAGCAAGTCCACGCACTCTTTCACGGTTACGAATTCCTTTCCTTCGCTTAAGCTCAGGCGCAGATACCGGGATAGTCCAAAAATCATCTTGCTGATTTCGTCCACTTTGTAGACACGAGATATCCAATGAATGGAATCGAGCGTATTGTACAAAAAGTGGGCGTTAATTTGCGAGCCCATCATCTTCAGCTGCATTTCCGTCCGAAACAGCTTCTGTACGTACAACTCGTCGATCAATTGTTTAATTCGCGCCACCATGACGTTAAAGGACGTAAACAACACGCCGAATTCGTCTTGACGCTTGGCGGCAATCTGCACGTCGAAGTCGCCTTCGCTCGCCTTGCGCATCGACCGAAGCAGGATACTGACGGGGCGATTCATCTGTCGCGCAACAAGAAAGGCTAGCAGAAAAGAAACCAGCATAAAGCCTACGACCAAGGAGAAGGTGTACAACCCGATTGCGCCTGCATCCCCTTCCAACTCTTCAAGAGACGCCATCCCGACAAGCTTCCACATGCTCCCGGGCGTCTCGTCGAACACCGCCATCATCTGGGTTCCGTCCAGCTCATGGGTAAGGATGCCGCTGGCTGCGTCGGGGAGATCCAATCCGGACGGCTGCATGGTGAGGCTGCCGTCGGAATCGGCAATGACCCGATTGTCCCGATCGACGATCATCGTGCGGCCTTGCGCGTGGAAATCGACTTCGGACAGAAGCTGGCGAATGCTCTGAGGATCGAATTCCATGACCAGGACGCCAATAATCTCTCCATTCCCGTCTAAATTTTTGATGGCGCGACCGAGCGTAAACACATCCTCTCGATCCGTCTCATCCGGAACCGGTCGAAGAACCAAGGACGGTCCTACGCCGTACCACACGATTTTCCCGTCCGCCGCCCGAATATCCTGATACCACTCCTGGGATCGCTCCTCCATGCTTGCCGGAGGAAGCTCCGCGAACGGATTGACCGTATTCCGATACCAATAGGACGCCTGCCCTTCTCCGAAAATGTAAATATTGAGCGTATCGTTCTTGACGTTCACCATATTGGACAAGAAGGTCCAGATTTGCTTCATGTTCGACGACCGCTCGTAGCTGTCCTGAAAATCGCCCAGAATTCCCATCTGGATTTTCTTTTCGCCGAAGACCAGCTGAGAGCGGCTTGCGTATTCGTCTAACATAAGCTCTAATCGCTTGTTCGTTTGTTGAACCGTCTGCAAGGCGATTTGAGAAACCTTGTCCCGAATGATGCTGTTCGCTTTGTGGTACGACAAGTACCCGACGGCCATAATGGAAATCGAGGTGCTGACGAAAAACAGGAAGAACACCTTATAGCTGACGGATCGCCACCTCAAATCGTTGCCCGGCTTCAATGACGCTCCCCCTTCCGGACGACTTAACGCACGCCGAATTCCCGGTATTGCCCTGGCGTTAAGCCCTCGCACTCTTTAAACATTTTGGTGAAATGGCGAAAGTCATTGTAGCCTACTTTCTCCGCGATCTCATAGACCTTCAAGGTGGTCTCTTTCAGCAGTTGTTTCGCCCGCTCCATGCGCAGCCGCGCCACGTATTTGCTGAAGGTTTCCCCCGTCTCTTCGTGAAACAATTTGCTAAAATAGGACGGATTCAAGTAAAACCGCTCGGCCACGCCGTTCATGGAGATCCGACTGTCCGCAAACCGCTCTCCGATATAAGCGATCGCGAGCTCGATGACATGCTTGCGGCTGCCCAACTCGCGATACATCCGCTGCAATCCGCCGAGCGCCGCCAACAGCGCTCCTTCCAACTCGGTCAGACGGCAAGCCGGAAGATGAATGCGCAGCTCAATGGACGGGTCGATGCCTGGCGCGGAAGCCAGACGCTTCTCCGCTTCCCGCAGCAGCGAAGCGAGCCCCCGCTTCATCATAAGGGGCGAGTGTCTAGCGACGGCAAGCTCTGCATGGCGCGCGAGTTCCTCCGCCAACTCGCGCAGCATCGACTCATGTCCGAGCTTCACGGCGTGCGCAAGCCGGCTGTCCCAGCCGGCGGGGCCGGCATATTCCACGGATTGCGCTTGCGCATCCAACCGCGGCAGCGACTCGGCGTCATAGACGCTGCCCGCTCCCTTGTAGAAGGCGTACGCACACGCGGATACAGCCTCCTGGAAGGAGACGTGGAGCAGGTTTCGATCCCGCTCCTTGCTGACGCCGATCGTGAGCTTCGCTTGCAAATACCGGCCGGCAGCTTCCATGAAAGCGGATAAGACGCCAGCCAGCTCCGCTTCGGCATGTTCCGCGGGGGATTGCAAAAGCACGACGTCGGCTTCTTCGTGATGATCCAGCGGACACCCGATCGTCTTGCCCGCGGCTCCCACGATTTCTTCGGCGATGTTGCCGAGCGCATAGCGGAGCAGGGAACGGCTGCTGGCATCGGTCGCATTGTCCCCCCACTCGTATACATGTACGCTAATCACGCTCAGCCGCTCCGGGTCGAGGCCGATCCCCAACGTGTCCCACATCGTCTGCCGCTGCCTTGCAGGCATCGGCTCGTTAAGCAGCATCGACTCCAGAAGCCGCTGTTTGGCGAGCGGCAGACTTTCTCTGCGGTATCCCGCCAACTGCTGCATGAAATCGTACGTGTCTTGCTCTTGCTTCAATTCGTCGATACATTTCCGGATCACGTCCAGCAATTTCGTCTCCTCGATCGGTTTCAGCACATAGTCGAAAGCGCCGCAGCGCAGCGCCTGTTGAGCGTACCCGAAATCGCTGTATCCGCTTATAATGACGATCTTGGCGGGCAGCTTGCGCACTTTCACCGCTTCAAGCAGCGCGAGTCCGTCCATGCGAGGCATTTTGATATCGGTAATAATGAGATCCGGCGCCCGCTCCTCGATGCGCTTCAGCGCTTCCTCGCCGTCCGCTGCCTCGCCGATGACCTCGATCCCTTCCGCTACCCAGTCGATCGTGTTCCGCAGCCCTTTGCGCACCCATTTCTCATCGTCCACAATCAGTAAGGAATACATCGGCGATTCCCCCGTCGTCATTCGTTCAGTCCAATAAACTCGTATGTGCCGGAACCGATGCGGAAACGCGGCTCGCCCGCGATGTTCCCGAACGGGAGACAGCCTTCGATGTCGGCGCCTTCGCTCACCTTCACCCCGTTAATCGACGCCGCCCCCCCCGGCACGAACACCGTCGCCGCCGCATTCGGCGGGATTACGACCCGAAGCCTGAACGGCCCCCCCGGGGGACGCTCCCACTCCGCTTGAATTCGTCCGTACAGCGTGTCATGGGACGCCTTTACCCAAGTCAAGAGGCCGCCGGGTCGCGGTCGGATGACAACATGCTTGAATCCGGGATGCTCCGGGTCCGCCTCAATGCCCGCCATATAGCGGAACATCCATTCCCCGACCGAGCCGAGCGAATAATGGTTGAATGAATTCATTCCCGGCGATTGAAAGCCCTTGTGCTCGGTCCAACCGTCCCACCGCTCCCAAATCGTCGTCGCTCCGTGCTTAATGGAATACATCCATGACGGGAACGCATCTTGGGTCAATAACGCGTAAGCGACATCCGCCTTGCCGCAGTCGCATAGGGCAGGCAGCAAATAGCCGACGCCGAGAAACCCGGTCGATAACCGGTCGCCGCGGCGCCGGATGTCGGCGACCAGATGCTCCGCCGCCGACAAGCGCTGCGCCTCCGTTAGCAAGCCGAACTGCAGCGCAAGCACGTATACGGTTTGCGTTTCGCCGCGGATGCGGCCGTCCGGCGCGACGTAAGCGGCGCGGAACGCTTCCGCGATGCCGGCGTACAGCGACTCATAACGCATCCGATCCTCGGTGCGGCCGAGCACGCCGGCAATACGCGACAGCAGCTGCGCGTTATACGCGAAATACGCTGTCGCGAGCACCTCCTTCGGCGTGTCCGCGTCGATCGAGAGCCAGTCGCCGTAATTGGCGTAGTCCGGCCGCAGCAAGCCTTCGCTATTGTCCTGTAAATAAGCGACCCAGCGGGTCATGGCCTCATAGTGGCGCTCCAGGATGCGGGTGTCGCCGTACATCAGATAGAGCGTCCACGGGATGATGACCCCTGCATCGCCCCAGCCGGCATTGTCCGGGGCGAACCACCCCGTGTCCAGATCCCGCAGCTTATGGCGAATCCACCCGGCGTCCGGCGCGACGTCCGTGAACGCGCCGGATGGCTGCTGGCAGTCGGCGATATCCTGCATGTACTTGGTAAAAAAACGGGATACGTCCATATTGTACGAAGCCGTCCTGGCGAAGATTTGCGCGTCGCCCGTCCAGCCGAGCCGCTCGTCGCGCTGCGGGCAATCCGTCGGCACGGACAAGAAGTTGCCCCGTTGCCCCCACGTAATATTGGCGTATAATCGATTGACCAGAACGTCCGACGTCTCCAGCGCGCCCGTCGGCGGCGTATCGGAATGAATGACTTTCCCGACGAGCGAATCGAGCGTCGGTTCCATCGTCAACCCGCTTACCTCCACGTAGCGAAAGCCGTGGAACGTGAAGTGCGGCTCATACGTCTCCTCGGCTTCGCCCTTGAGCACATAATGATCCTGTTGAACGGCCGCCCGTAAATTTTCGAGATATAAACTGCCGTCCGGCTGCAGCATCTCGGCATGGCTGATCGTCACCCGCTCTCCCATCGCCCCCCGTACCTTGAGCGCCGTCCGCCCGACCATGTTTTGCCCCATATCGAAAATGTAAGAGCCTGTCGCCGTTCGGCGAACGGAAACGGGCTTTACCGTTTGCGTGACGCGAATCGGCGGCTCCTGGGACGCGACAAGCAAGCCGTTATACCCTCGGCGGGCAAGAGGGGTCTCCCAAGCCGTATCGTCGTAACCGGGGAGATCCCACGCCCCGACCTCCAAACGCGCATCGTACATCTCGCCCTTGATGAAATCCGAATACACAATCGGCCCGCGCGTCGTGCGCCAGCTGTCGTCGGACACGATTCGCTCCGACGTTCCGTCCATGTATTCCACTCTAGCTTGGAAAAGCAGGAACGGACACTCGCCGTATACGGCTTTGCCCAGGAACCCGACCGTGCCCGCGTACCAGCCGTCGCCGACGATCGCGCCGAATACGTTGTCCCCTAACCGAACGGCGTCCGTCACGTCGTACGCCCGAACCTGCACACGGACGTTATAATCGGTCCATCCCGGCGCGAATAGATCGCCGACGCGCTGGCCGTTCACACGAAGCTCATATACGCCAAGCGCGGTTGCGTAGACGATTGCCCGCCTCACCGGTTTCACGATAACGAAGCGCTTGCGGAAATAGGGCGAGGGCTGCGCGGCGAGCCCCGGTTCCGGTTTGCGGCCGATCCACGTCGCCTTCCATTCCGCTCGCGACAAGAGTCCCATTGACCAGAACGCGGTATCGCTCCAATCCGACGCACGACCCTTCCGATCCCAGACGCGAACCTTCCAATAGTACATCTGTTCGGACGCGAGCGGCGCGCCCGCATAGATGACATGCGCGCTCCGGTCGGAATCCACCTTGCCGCTGTTCCACAGGTCGGCTGCGTTGTCGTTCAGCGCTTCGGGCGAAGAGGCCACGAGCACGTGGTAGGCCGTTTGCGCGGCGTCGCGCGCTTTCGATTCCATTTTCCAAAACAGCCTTGGACGCCTCTCATCCAATCCAAGCGGATTGACGGCGTACTCGGTTAACAACTGAGAGACGTGCAATGTCATGGTTCTCTCCTCCGGTTCGCGACATCTTCTAAACCGTCAGGCGGATTGCAGGATCATTCCTTGTATCCGGTTACATTCGGTGAAGACGTATCTCATTCCTTTAATTTCAATCAATGAACGTGTCCGAATTTTTGTTGCGGCTCCGCGCCGCTGTCGCGCAGGAACGCTTCCCATTTCGCGACGGCCTCTTCGTCGCCGAGCAGCTTAAATCTCAGCTCGGGATCCTCCGGATCGATGCCGGCCACATGCGCCCGCAGCGCATATTGCAGAAGCAGTTTATAGATCGTCGGGGACATCTCTCTAACGTGCTGCTCGAGTTCGGCCGAAGCGAAATGGATGCCTTCCTTCTCCGCTATCGCCGCGACTTCGGTTACATGTTCTGTTTCGACTTCTTCGACCGGAAAATTCTGCTTTTCCCGCCTGAACCAGGAACCAAGCACATGCTCGATGATATTTAGTTCCAAACTGACCTCGTATTCGCTCTCCGAGGAACCATCGACGTGATGCCATAGCGGAAGCAGCTGGCGGCCGAACAAATAGTCGTTGGCGAAGTCGTTCGTCTCGTCACCCAGCGCGTGGTGAACGACAGCGTCCAAGGCGAGGCCTTCGCCCGAGGGGTATCGCAGGATGGCGCGCAGCATCCGATTCCGCTCGCCGGTCCGCTCGAGGCTGCGGTCTTCGATCGCTCGGACAATCAATGGCGCTTTGGTGTAATGCAAAAACTCGGTCAGGGCGTGGGAATGCTGAATGATTTCTTCCTCCATCGGGGGGAAGTTCAGCAGCGATGCGTCTTTAAGCGTCATATAAACGTACTGGCGATAGAGCGCATTGAAGCTTTCCGCCACGTCGACGCCAAGCGACCGCTTCAGACTTCCCGGCAACGCGCTCATCGAGGCATTCTCGTAATAGGTGGCAAGCCCCTCGTAAAGCCATTGATTCGGAGGCCTCCGGTAGGTAGAGCTCGTCACCTTATAGTCGAAGAAGGAATGGAACAGTCGGTGCCCCATAAGTTCCCAGTCGCGCTTGACGGTATCGATGAAGGTCGTCGCCGTAATGAGCGAGTCCGCGCCGGCGAAGGTGTACGCGCCTTCCCGGTCGCCCCGCGGCAGCAGCACGAGCGACGTCCGGGGGAGGTCGAAGCCGAATAACTGCCTGTAGAAATCGTACATCCGGTTCAAGCCTTCGATCGTCTCGTCGCCAGGCTTTAGTTTCGAGTATTTGTCTGAATCGGCCAAATAGTAAATATCGAACGAACCCTCTCCCTTGGGCGTCCGAATGCTTTCAAAGTTTCCGAAAGCGAAGGCGGACTTGCGCAGATGAAGCAGCTGGTTCGTCGTCGGACGCTCCACCACCGTCTTCGTCTCGGCGCCTTCGCCTTCGGCGAAAGGAACGATCGTCGTCCAACCTTCCTTGACGTCGAAGCCGACGGAGATTTTCCCGATCGAGCGGCGGACTTCTCTCTCCTCGGCGGCATATGCCTGCAGCGGCAGCATGAACGCCTGCTCGCCGCTGAAGGCAAGCACATATTCGTTCAGAATGCCCTGATGGCCGTGCTTGGCGATTTTACCCAATTCGACGCTATACGAACAATGGACGGCCCGCTCCTGGCCGCGTTCGATTTCGACATAACCGTCGCCGACCGTAAAGGGAAGTTGTTTTCCGCCGGCGTCCGCGCACGTTAGGTCGAAGCCTGCGACATCCCGGGTAATCAACACGATGTCCGAGTCATCGGCAATGCCGGTAATGTTCAATTCAACGCGGAGGGTCTGTTCCGCGTCGGACACCCGCTTGATTTGATAGGCATATTCGGTCGTAACGTCTTCGGCATTCGCTTGGACAAGACCTAGGACCAATACCGCGACAAGCGCGATTCCGATGAAGATGGATAAGATCAAGGCTTGGCGGCGATACCGATAGGTTCCGGCGATGATGGCGCTGAATTTGGTCTGCATTTTTGAACATCTCCCTTGCCCATCCGGGGCCGCCGAGGCGACCCCGCGATGGTTCAGTTCGTAGCATAGATTTGCTAGTGTCAAGCTTACGGAACGAGGGTGACGGCGTACACGTGCAGGTTGTTGTTCGACATGGCGGGCAACGTAATGCCGGTTAACGTTTTGTTCGCGTCGACTGGAAACGATTTTTCGTAAATGTAACAGCCGGTCGACATTTGCTGATCCGCATTGCCGAAGTGACGATGCGCGAACGATTCGACTTCGTCGCCGGACGGATTCGTGCACCAGTCGTTAAAGCTGAGTGTCGCGGTGCCGGTCGTCGAATCGCTGTAATGGAACGTCAACGTACCCGACTGCGAGCCGTTCGTGCCTGCGCCGAGGATGTACACCTCCGAGTACTTGTTCGGAGCTTCCAACTGCAGCAGTTCGCCGTTCACGCGTACCGAGTTGTTGCTCCCGTCGGCCATCGGCCCATAGCTGTATTTGACGCCGGAATCGTACGTCGGCGTCAAGCTGGTCATTATCTCGTAAGGGTACGTCGAGCCGTAGCCGTCGAGGTCGCCGTCGTTCTTCACGGCTTCCGAACTGAATGCATCCTCGTCGAAATGCGCCCTCAGGTCGACCTGCACCTGCTTCTTCAGCGTCATCGCGATGACGTGCACCGACCCGTTCGAAGGCAGGGTAACGCCAGTAACCGTCTTGCCCGGCGTCGGATGCAGGGTGTATTCGTAAATGTGGCAGCCGGTTGCGCTCATCGCTTGATCCGCTCCTTCATGATGACGGTGGTCGTAACTCTTTACGACAACATCCGTCGACGCCGGCGTCGTGCACCAATCCCGCACCGTAACGGATTGCGTCGAGAAGGTCGAATCGCTGTAGTTGATGAGGAACTGGACGGCCGATTGCGTACCGTACGTAGCAGCGCCCAGGAATTTGATGGCGGAGTACACGCCCTGTTCCTGCGACGAGAACGCAATGTTCACGCCGGTGGAGGAACTGCCCGCGACCGCGTTGTTGCCGGCGCCGTCGGCTAAATTAATGAAATCGTAGGTCGTACCGTTATACGTCAGAGGATCGGCGAGCCCTTCCGTCGGGTACGTCGTCTTGGACGGTGCGTCCTCCAGATCGAAGTCCCCGTCGTACCGATTGCCGTCCGAGCTGAACCCGTCCTGATTGACCACGCCGCTCAAGGACACTTGGACGTCTTCCGACCCCGGATTGCCCCCGCCCGATTGCGAGCCCGTCGCCTTGACCGCAACTGCCGCAATGCGCACGTTGCTATTACCGGAAATGTTGATCGCGGTTGCCGCCTTGCCCGAATCCGGCGAAAGCTCATATTGGTAGAATTTGCACCCGCCGGACCCTCCGTTCGATTCGGCGAAGTTGTCTTTGCCCCCGCCGCTCACATGATAGCGGTATCTTCTGTCGAGAACGATCGTGCCTAATGGCGTCGCGCACCAATCCCGAATCGTATACGACTGCTGGGTAGATGTCTGGTCGCTGTATTTCACCGTTACGGTCAACGATTGGTCCCCGCCCGTCGCCGCTGCCATCAGCTTGACCGACGTCAGCGGGGTTGCCGCATCCAGGGTAAGGTCCGTGGCCGAATCCGGTCGGAACAAGTTATTCTGACCGTTATTCAAGCTGCTTAATTTATATTTCGTGTCTCCGTACCTTACGACCGCTTTGGACGGATGCAAACCGTCCGCCATATAGATCGCGTAGGAATCAAATCCGGATCCATCCGTGGAAGCCGTGTAATACGAGAAGCCGTCGACGTTGAAAGGCAGATTCAGCGATGGCCCGGCGGTTACCGAAACCTCGTTAGAAAATGCGCCGGCGTTGTCGTTGTCTTCCGCTGCGACTTTGTAATAGTAAGTCGCATGACCGACGACCGAGTCGACGAACGAGGCGGCGGTCGTCTCTCCCACCTTATTGCGGTAGTTCGGCGCGAAATTCGGCTGCGTATCGCGGTAGACGACATATCGCTTCACGCCGATATCGTCGGTCGACGCGTTCCAACTGAGCGTCACATCGCCGTTATACGTATTGCCGTTCGCGACGCTGGCCGATAAGCCCGTTACTTGCGAAGGCGCCTGATCGTCGACGACCGTATTGCTGTTCGCGCTGTTCTTCACTGCCGTCATCGCGAGAATTTTCATCCGGTTGCCGGTGTTCGGCAGCGTGACGGACTGCGGCGTCTTCCCCGAATCCAACGGGATGCGGTACATATAAATGAAGTTGGTCTTGTTGATATTGTCGTGCCCGTTGCCGGTGTCTTGCTGATGGCTGTGCGACAACACGAGCGCGATACGATCCGGTACGGTTTCCACGCCGAATCCGCCGATCCGCTCGGTCCAATCCGGCACATGGAAATACTTCGAGGCGGAACCGCCGCCGGAGTAATTTACCGTGAACGTGCCGTGCTGCGAGCCGCCGCCTCCGGCGGTTGACGCGAGGAAGTACAAGTAGTCGTACGTGCCGCCGACGCCTAGGGTAACGGCTTGCCCGTTCGCCAGAATCACGTTGTTCGAGCCGTTCGCGATCGATCCGCGCTCGAAGGCGACGCTGTCGACCTTGAACGATGCCGGAATTAAACTGCCGTTGTAGGAGTTGCTGCCGTCCATCGCTCCGTCGTTCATGCTCACGTCCGTGCTGAGTCCGTCGTGATTAAAGGCGTTGTTCGACGCGAGATCGATCGGCGTCGACACCGGATTCGTGTTAACGAACAGTGCCGACGACACGCTGGCGCGGAACGTCTTGACCTGATACTTGCCGAGCGTCGTCGATACGGTATTGCCGGAATGAGCAATCGTATTCGGCGATTTGTCGTCTTCCAAAAAGTTCGTTTCCGCTACGTTCGATACGGACAGAGAGCCGTTGAACGTGACGTCGACGTTCGTCGAAGCCGCGCCTTGCGTCTCGGCCAGACGGATGATAACGTCATTCGAATTCTCCTTCTTTTTCACCGCCGTGATGAGCACGTTCGGTTGGTTTACGGAGACGAAGCTGTACGATTTGCCGAGCGTGCCGCTATGCGGCGACGTCTGCATCGCAAGCAGCGGAGCGTTGAGCGAGTACGCTTGCTGCGGCGTATTCGCCGACTTCCAGTCCCCTGAATGACTGTACAGGGAATAAGTGAATGTATGCAGTCCTTCATCCTGGACGACGTCCAGATCGCGAGCCGATCGCAGCAGAGAGAGACGAATCGTATTGTCGTTCGGTTTATCCCAGCCGTATTTGCTGTCGTTCAGGATGCTGACGCCGAAATTTTGGGAAGCATTGGACACGTCCGCCCATTTATGCCCAGGAACCTCGTATTTGATAGGTTCGTACGTAGACGGCTCGTGCCGATCGTCCTGGTCGTTCCAGTGCCACTCTGGGATGCTATTAACGCCGCGTTGTACGGCGCCGTACGAAAGGTCGTACGTCGTGTAAGGATCTTTTGCTGCGTCGCTCAAGTGGAATGCGACCTTCAGCATCTTCATCTGTTCGTGCCAATCCACCGTCGTCGGCATATCGATGCGATCGAGAGTCGAATAGAGGACGATATCCTGCGTATACGTCGATTTGTCGATCGACTTCGTGATCCGGTATACGTTGCGCACCGGTCCGCTCTCGATCAGTTCCGGCGTGACGGCCGCGTTCATCTTCGTCGGCGTGCCGGAAATTTGGGCGTACGTGACATCCCACGATTGATCCCATTCGTCGAGTCGCTGCAATTCGACTTCCGAATTCGGGTACAGCACTTCTTTCGCATGCTGCTTATCGTAGATGCGCTTGATGTTGCCGGTCGCCGGATTGATTTCGACCGTGTATTTGTTGTTGTTCATCGTATTCCCGCCGGAGGAAAGCCCCGTATTGTAGGTCGGCTGCGTCGAAGACGGCACGACGCGGTATACGGCGTGCCCTAGCGAAGGAACGTCGTTCGCGATGAACACGACTTGGAAGCCGTTCCCCTTCTTGACCGCTTGAGACGGGATCTCGTTCCCGTTCGGGTCGTAGACGCGGACATAATTGTCGGATACGGACGGGAACGTAACCGTCACATCGACGACGTCGCTGCGGGCGAACGAAAGCGGGTTATAGACGACGATCGGCGCGCCGGCTCCCGACGTGTCGGCGCGGTCGGCGATGACGGCGAGCGCGTTGTCCACGATCCCTTGCGTGAGATTCAGCGCGATCTCGTAGTTGTTCCACGCTTCCTCGGTCGCGTCGCGCGTGTTCGTGCCGGGCAGGATATCATGGAAATCGTTAACGAGCTTTTTCTTCCAAGCGAAATCGAGCGTGTCCGACGGATAGTCGGCTCCGCCAAGCCACATGGCGGCGGTGCTTAGCTTCTCGGCTTCTTCAAGGAGCACTTCCGATTTGCGGTTGTACTTTTTGACTGCCGATTGGCTGGTGAACGTGCCATGCGTCGACTTCAGCAGCAGTTCCTTGTCGTGTAACGGCAAGTTGTCCCGTTGCGACTGCGAAAGCGCGTTGTAGTAATCGCTAACCGAACGGTAGGTAACGACCGGCGTATCCGGGTCGTTCTGGCTGAGGTCGTTCGTCATCGTGATTTGATCTTGATTGGGGCCGCCCCCTGAGTCTCCCGCGCCAAGCAGATACATTCCCTTGGCAATCCCCGTTCCGAGACCTGCGGGGAACGTAATGACAGAATTATAGCGGCTCTTTAATCCCTCTTTATTGGTTGTATTGACGCCATTGTTGAAATTCCCGCCGTTCGGGTACATCCATAACGGACGAAACATTGTAATCTCCGTTCCGTCGACGCCTCTCCACCGGGATAGATCGTCGTTATGGGTCGTCATCCGCGTCACCATGATCGAGTCCATACCGGAATTTTTCAAAATTTGCGGCATGATCCATGAGAATCCGAACGAGTCAGGCAAAAAGGCGTGATCGACTGTCTTATTAAAGTTGTCGCGGAAAAATTTCTGTCCGAGCAAGTAGGAGCGTGCAAGGCTCTCCCCGGACGCCATCATCGTCTCGTGCTCGACCCAGGCGCCTCCGGCCGGAATCCAGCTTCCGTCGGCTACCTTGCTCTGAATGTCCGCGAACATCTGCGGCCAATATTCCTTGATCCAAGCGAAGTGTTGGGCCGAAGAGCCGTTGAATTTGTAGCCGGGGTTGCTGTCGATCAGATTCAGCTGATTGTTCCATGTCGTGTACAGATACGGCGTTGCCGGGTTCGAATTCGGCTCGATCGTGGTCGTAATCGTCCATTTCCAAGCCGTGTCGATATGGGCGTTGCCGATCGCGAAAGCTTCGTACGACTTGTCGTACGCCATCGCAGTACCGACGCTCCCTACCCAGAACGTAGCCGCCGCCGACAGCGCGGCGACAGCCTTGGTCAAGCGCTTGAGCATCCATCTTCAACTCCTTAGTATGCTTGTGGCCGAATATCTATATCAAATGCAGCCGCTGATTTATTAACTCCCTCCCTTATCTGCTTAAGTACGGTTTACGCGCAAAAGGCCGCATGTACTGGATCCCGCAAACCGGGAAGAGACGGGAATCCGCCTCCATTCCGGGTACGTTTCTGTTTAAAATTCCAAGGCGACGGTGACCAGCCGGTTCGCCTCGACTGTAAATCGGATGCAGTCGCCTTGCACGACAACTTCTGTGTCCGTCCCCAGCAGGCGTTCTTGAATATCGGCGAAACCCGCCCGCTTCGGCGTTCGCGGCAGCTGAATCGTGACGTTCGCAGCGCTCCCGCCTTCGGTCTCATAGACACGAAGGATGAGTCGATCCCCGTTCTCCGCCAACTTGACCGCCGAGACGGCGACATTGCCTTGCAATAACCGGAAGAAGCTGTGCGAAGCCGGCAGATCTCCTTGGCGTACGGCGCCCGACACGAGGCTGAACGGGTGGTTGAAATGATAGGCGCGAGCTAATGCGTCACGGTTGGAGTCGGCATCGTCGATGACGATCGCAAAGCCTAGGCGAACGTTCCCGAGCTCCGGATCGGGATCCGGATCGAACGAGCTGCGGATGAGGGTAGCTGAGATCGCGTCGTCGAAGCCGCGGAAGCCGTACCCGGAGCGAGTCACGAGCATCGCCGACCCGCCGGCTCCGTCTTCGCGGACGGCCTGGACGAAGCTGTTCCCCGGCGCGTCCATATTCATGCTTCTGCGTTCGATAACGCCTGCCGGGACGTCATACTTATAGGAGGCGCAGCGATAGTTCAGCGGCAAGTGGAAGTTCAGCTGCGGAACGCGCCGATCCGCTGCAGAGCCCCGCTCGTGCCAATCGCATTCCACTTCGTAGCGCAGCGCGGAGCTGCCCCTGTCGAGCGATATCAGCGCTTTCAGCTTCGACGATCCGAAATCGACCTCATAGCTGAGCGACTGCCGAAGCGCTCCGTGTCCCTCCGGCATCCCCGTCAACCGAATCGTGCCGAACATCTTATCGAACTCGCGCTCCTGCTTGTGCGCCAGCATCCTTAGTCTCGCGCGGGCGTCGAGCGGCCGCACCGCCATGTATCGTCCCACGTCCCAGGCGCTTCCGCCGTGGATATCCTCCTCGATAAACCGGAAGCCGCCGCCAAACCGGTTCGGGTCAATGTGCTCCATGCCGGTTCGCTTATCGATCAGCGAACGGATCGCGCCGTTCACAGGATCGAATGCGACCTTGAGCCTTTCGTTTTCCAAGGTAAACCGGTATTCGTGCTCGGACGTTCGCGGCAAATTCGACACCGTGCCCGCCGACTCGAAATGTTCGCTTTCGGAAATGACATAGGTTTGATAACCGCATGCCGGCACTTTCGCCTGAATCAGCAATCTGGAGTAATGATGGCTCCAATAGCGATGCGTACCGTAATCCAGCACCTGATGCGGAACCGCGTTCCCGTCCGCGTCCTTCACTACAATTCGGTGGTGGTCGCCGGTCCAATCCCAGAGCAGCACCTCCGTCGTCTCCTCCCGGTCCAGAAGGGACGAGTTGAACAGATGGATGATCCGATCGTGGCTCGCCGCGCTTTCGGGCGCCGTAACCCGGAACGCACTCGCGCCGTGGCCGGCTCCAGCCCCCTCCGACGTCGATTCCCTCCAGTCTCCGCGCTGTACGGGCAGCTTTGACGTATCGATTCGACCCGCAATGTCCGCGAGCGTTCGCTTCTTGCGCGTATTGACGGCAGCCATCGTCTCCTGGAACTTGCCCATGGCATGCTCTCGGGTTTCGACGACGCCCGAGCCTGGCAAAATATCATGGAATTGAGCGAATAACACGTCGCGCCAGCTCGTTTCAAAGACATCCCGAGGATAGCGGCTGCCGAACGCAAGCGTTGCCGTCGCGCTGAACAGCTCGGCTTCGTTCAACGCATTTTCGGACGTCCGGTTCGCGACCTTAATTCGCGTCTGCGTTGTGTAGCAGCCCGGCGCAACGAAATTCAACTCCCCCGTGACCTCCGGAAGCTCCGCGGAAGACGATTCCGCGGCAGCGAAAAAATCGGCGTACTTCCCGAAGCGCAGTTCCGGGAAAATCGGCCACGTCTGCATATCTAGAATGCGCTCCAAATCCCGCCGCGTCGGTCCGCCGCCGTGATCGCCGACACCGAACACTTTGAGAAACGTACGCATACCGTACTCCCGGCACAAGGCTGGCACGAACGCCGCAAAATACGGCTCCACGTTGTCGTTGTACCACATCGGTTCGCGATAAGCGATCACGGAACGGCCGGACGGAGCCTTCCATCGATACAGCGACGGACCGTTGAAGCCGCGGCAGTGGTAATAATACTTCACGCCGCCGGCAGTCAGAATTTCGGGCGTATGGAGGGGATGACCGAACGTGTCGGGCTCGAAATCCAGGTTGAGGGTATCCGGATCGATGCCGAGCGTGCGGGATAAGTACCCCTTGGCATATATCATTTGCCTCGCATGGCTTTCGGTGTTCGGCATATTTTTGTCCGCTTCCACCCAGGTGGACGCCGATACTTCCCATCGACCCTCCTGTACGCGGCTGCGGATTTCGGCTAACATGTCGGGGTCGTATTGCTCGACAATGCGGTAGATTGCTGCCTGAGACTGGGAGAACTTGAACGCCGGGTATTCGCGCATCAGCTTCAGCACGGTCTCGAACGTATCGAGCGTAACCGACACCGTCTCGTCCCAGCCCCACTCCCAGTTCATGTCGATGTGCGCGTGACCGACGAAAAGCACCGTAAGCGCCTTCGCTTCTTCGGCGACCGGCGCGAGCCTGCGCTCGGCCTCCAGCACGGCGCTCTTCGTCACGAACCCCTCTTCGCGTACAGCGCCGCCCATCGCGTGCAGCGCATCGAGAATCGCTTCGTCGAATCGATGCCCGCGAAGCTGCGAAATTGCGTACGCGTATTCCGCCTGGGCGACGCCGCGGGACAGCCAATAATAATGACGGTCTTGGCCGGTCAGCTCCCACATTCCGTATTTCTTCGGCAACGGCTTCTTCAGGGATGCCAGTAATGCGGGGATCGTGTTCGTGTTCATGGCTTATCTCCGTTTCCTTTCGATCTTTTCACGTCCGCTTAGCCTTTAATGCCGCTGAACGTGATGCCTTCGAGAAACCGCTTCTGCGCAAAGAAGAACAACAGAATCACAGGAAGCGATACAAGCACCGATGCCGCCATCAGCGCCGGCCAGTCGGTTCCGTGCGAAAATTTGAACTGCTGCAGACCGATCTGCAGCGTATACATGCCGGACTCCTGCAGGTAAAGCAGCGGACCCATGAAGTCGTTCCACGAGTTGATGACCTGGAAGATCACGATCGTCAGCAACGCCGGAATCGTCAGCGGCAGGAAAATGTTCACGTATATTCGAAACTCGTTGCATCCGTCGACGCGGGCCGCATCCTCCAGTTCCTTCGGCAAACCTTTGAAAAACTGGCGCAGCAAAAAAATATAGAAGGGCGAGCCGAAGAACGCCGGCAGAATGAGCGGCCAATACGTGCCGATCATGCCGGCATTGGCGAAAATCATATAGACGGGCACCATCGTTACCGCATACGGCATCATCATGACGGCCAACGTAACGTAGAAAATGAATTCGCGCCCCTTCCACTGCAGCCTCGCGAGCGCATAGGCGGCAAGGGGGCAACTGAACAATACGCCGACCACGTTCAAGACGGTAATGAACGTCGTATTCAAGAAGTAGCGAAAAAAAGGAATCACCGTGAACACATCGAGGTAATTCTGGTAATACCAGTTCTCCGGCAGCCATTTAATCGGATAGATGAACGTTTCGGGCTGCGTTTTCAACGAGGTGGAGACCAAGATGAAGAACGGAACGATAAAGAATACGCTGAACAACAGTAGAATGGCGTGAGCGCCGAGTTTCTCCCAACCTTTATTTTGAGTTTGAATCATGCGCGCGCCCTCCTAATCCCCCATGTAATGAACCCACCGTTTGGAACTCCAATTGATGAGAATCGTCAGCGCCATGACGGCGACGAACATCAGCCAAGCCATCGCGTTGGCGTGACCCATCTGGAAATACGCAAAGGCGTTTCGGTAAAGCAGCATGTTATAAAAGAGCAGCGAATTGGCCGGAGCGCCGGTACCGCCGGTGATGATAAAAGGGAGAACGAACTGCTGCAGCGCGCCGATCAGCGCAAGAACGATATGGTACAAAATGACCGGCGACATAAGCGGCAAGGTGATATGCCAAAACTTGTGCATGCGACCGCCGCCGTCGATCGTAGCGGCCTCGTAGTAATCGCCGGGAATGTCCTGCAGGCCCGCGAGGAACACGATGACGCCAGACCCGACGCACCATTGCGCGATCAATGCGATGGACGGCATGGCCCACGCTTCGCTGCTGAACCAGCTCGGCTGAGGAATCCCGATCTCGTATAGCAAGTAGTTAACGACGCCGAACTGCGCGTTGAGCAGCCATTGCCATATCACGCCGCAGGCGACGATCGGAACAAGCGTCGGGATGAAGTAGATGACTCGGTAGATGCCCTGAAATCTCGATTTGATATTCAGCATAATGGCGAGAAAGAGGCCGAGCACCAATCCGGTAGGTACCGCCAGCAAGGCATAATAAAACGTGTTGCGCACGGACATCCAGAACAGTTCGTCTTGGAGTAATTCGACGAAATTTTTGAGGCCTACGAATTTGGTAACGGTAAATCCGTTAAACTCCGTAAAACTGTAATAAAAAGACGAAAGCAGCGGATAGAAATAAAAAATCGCGATCCCTAACAGCCAAGGCGACGCGAACACCCAACCGTACCAATCCCTGCTTCTTGTACGTTCCATACCTCCACATCTCCTTATAAGCAAACGGGCGGCGATTCTCATCTCCGCCCGTTGCTTCTTTCATTCCGGAATTGAACCCTACAATCCGAGCTCCGCGTTCGTTTTGTTCGTCACGTCGTCAAGAAGCGCCTTGGGATCGCCCTTGCCGTGCAGCGCGCTCTCCTGTGCGGCGTTCAACTGATCGAAGAAGAACTGACCTTTGGTAATGATCGGTCGCGCATTGGCGCTCGGGAACATATCCACGAACACTTGATAGCGCGGCTCGCTCTTCACCCAAGAGAGTTCGGCGTTCATTTCCTTCTGACAGACGAACCAGCCGGTTTTCTCCGCATAGTTTCTCGCGCCGTCTTCCATAGACATGAACTTCCCGAATTCGAAGGCGGCATCCTTGTTTTTCGCGCCTTTCGGAATGATGAAGGACCAACCGCCCGCCCACGTTTTGAAATCCGTACCCGTCGGAGACGGCAGCGGCGTTACGCCGTAGTCAAGACCTTCGACCGTGTTAAATTGACCGATCTCCCACGACCCGCCGACCATCATGGCAACCTTGCCCGCTGCGAAAGGATTGATGTCGCCGCCGACAGCCGTCGCGAAGTCGCTCACCGCTTGAATTTCATACTTCTTGGCGTACCCGGCCATCCATTCGAGCGCCTCTACGTTGCTCGGGTCGTTAGCCGTAATTTTACCGGAAGCAGGATCCTGGTACTTGCCGCCGAACGCCCAACCCCAAGTCAGCACGCCGCCTTGACCCATCCACGGTACGAAACCAAGTACGTCGTAGCGGTTGCCCTGCTTTTTCGTCAACTTCTCGGCCGCCGCGTCCAGCTCGGCAATCGTCTTCGGCGGATTTTCCGGATCGAGACCGGCTTCGCGGAACAGCTTTTTATTGTAGAAAAGCGCACGGTCGTCCGTCGTGAATGGAAGCGCATACAAATTACCGTCCATCGAAGCTTCCTGCCAGGCAAAATCGTAGAACTGATCCGCCGTGACCCCCTGGACCTCGGCATTGGCCGTAAGATCCTCGAACAGCCCTTGGTCGGCCCATTGCTGCACCATAAAGCGGTCGAACGCCACGATGTCCGGGGGATTCCCGCCGTTAATCGAGACCGTGAGCTTATCCGTAATGCCGTTGCCGGAGCCGCCGCCGCCGATGAATTCGGCCTTGACCTTGATGTTCGGATGCGAATCGTTAAACATCTTTACGCTCTCTTCCATGGCCTTCTTTTCGACTTCGCCGCCGAACGGATGCCAGAACGTAATTTCGGTCACTGCGCCCTTCGCGCCGGATCCGGAAGCGTTGCCGCTCGCCGGCGCGTCCCCGCCCGTCGAACAGCCCGCCAGCGTGAACGTAACGGCGCACAAAATCGCGAGCATGAGCGCGGTGACTTTGGATTTGCCTCTTGACATGGAAATACCCCCTGCAGATTAGTTTTGCAAAGTGCTCTTTGCAAAGCTAACTATACAGGAGGTCGGAAAAGAAAGAATTCAGGCTGTCATTGTTTTTTGTGTGTATTTTTTGTTTGTTTACAACGTCTCCGTCGCGAGCGTAAAGCCTTCGATGGCGACGTCCTCGTCGACCTCGATCAAGAGGCAGCGTTTCCCCTGGTAGACGACCTGCTTCACGTACCTTAAATCTTGCGGGCTGACCGAGATCGTCGCTACCTTCGTATCGATTTTAATCGACTTCGAGTTGAATTTCGGAATGACGCTGCTCGCCTTCAGCTCGTAGTTTCTGTCGTCGACGACGGCCTGGAACGCGCGCTCTACCTTCTCCGAGGTGACATCCGCCACGCCGCTGACCGCCAGCACGCGCTCGACTTCCTTGAAATCCAGCATCGGAGGCTCTTCCTCCTGATGGGTGTCGATCACCCGGTGAATCTCCTCGTACACCTGCGCGATCGTCCCCGCGTCGAGCGATTCTCCGGCGACCTCCTTCACGATATCCTCGAAAATGCTTCGCTCCTCCTGCGCCGTGACGGTCTTCTCGGCATTCAGCACCTGATCGATGTAATGGTGATTCGGTTCGTTCGCCTTCCCCGCACAGTAGAGGATGCGGTTCACGTCGGAGGCGTTGTCGGTCACGCTCGGGTAGAAGAACCCCTGCTCGGGCGAGCTTAGCTTAATAATCGGATCGACGATAACGTTGTACTTGAACTCCCGCTCGACGTAATCGAACTGCAGCGTCTTCTTCTGCTGCTCCGTCGAATTGACGCTGCACAGAATGAACGGGTGCGCGAACATCTCGTCCCGATCGCTCGTCTCGGCTACGTCGTTGCGCGCCCTCGTCGGCCGGAAGTATTCCCCGCGCACGAACGTGACCACGGTGTCCCGTTCGTACTTCGTATCCTTCAGCATCTTCTCTACTAAGAGCAGCATCAGGTTTTGCCAATCTTCCGTATGACCGGTCACGAGCCCTTGGTGGAGCAGCACCCGCGTCGGCTCTTCCGCATCCTCTTGGAACTTTAACTCGTACAGCTTCTGGCCCAGCTCGCCGGTGAGCAGCTTCTTGAAATTGCTCATGTACAGCTCTTGCTTCTCCCGATCGACCAAGGCGAACGGCTGGCATTCGGCATGATAAATTTCGTTGCTTTCTTTCATAATGTATACGTTGAGCATGTCGAAAACCTTGAGCAAATCGTGATCCAGCTTGAACTGCTTGCGAATATGCGCGATTTCTTTCTTGTTCATGTTTCGATAGACAGCTCCTATGATGGAATAAGCTTACTTAGTATAATCGATCCGGAAAATAGAAAAAACCCCTCCGCCGACAAAGGCAAAAGGGGTGGACCGCGACGCGTATGTTATTGTTCGGGCTGACGGATGGCATACGCCCGCTTCACGTCGCGAAGGCCGTCAGCGGCGACCTCCGCCGCGTTCCGGTCGCCGTAGCTGTCGCGAAACAGCTCCAGCGACAAATACCCGCGGTAGCCCGAGGCATACAGCAGCTCGGCGATGCGGCTCGTCGGCGCGACGCCTTCCCCCGGGAAGACGCGGGCGTCGTCGCCGATCGACTCGCGGGGCGGCGAAGCCGGATAATCGTTGACGTGGAACAGGCCGATGCGCGGGCCGTCCAGCTCGCCGAGCGACTCGAACGGGCTCCCGCCGGTGTACATGTGGAACGGGTCCAACAGCAGCTTCCTGCCGAACCCCGATTCTCCGCCGCGGGTTTCCAACACGTTCAATACGTCGACCGCTTCCCGGAGCGTCGCCAGCCGCTTCGCGCGGCCCCAGAACTCAAGGAGCGGCTCAACGCCAAGACGCTGTCCCAGCTCGCAGAGCGCCGCGTACGCATCCGCGAACCGCTCCGCCGTCATCGTCGCCACGTCGCCGAACGGCGGCGCCGCGACGGCCTTGCAGCCCAGCTGCGCGAGCAGCCGCATCTCCTCCTCCGCCTGGCGCAGGCCGCGAAGGCGAACGTCCGCGTCGGCGTCCGCCCACGGGAAGAAGGCGATGGCGTTCACAAGCTCGACGCCCGCCTCCTCCGCCGCGGCCCGCAGCCGCTCCGTCGAGCCCCCGCGAGACAGGTACAACTGAATATCCCCGACCCAAAGCTCGACGCCCTCGTAGCCGGCTTCCCCGGCGATCGCGATATGGCGCTCCGGATCGCGCGTGAACGGGAACAACGTGGAAGCGTTCAGGGCTGTGCGAAACGGAAACATGCCCCTATCCCTCCCACTCGTCTTTCACGCGGATCGTCCGGCCTTCCTCGCTGCTGCGCATCGCGAGCTCCACGAGGCGCACCGCATCGCGCGCTTCCTCCGGCTTCACGGCCAAATCCGCGCCGCCGACGATATGCTCGTATACGTTCCGATAGAAATTCGCATAGTTGCCCGGGAGCGTCTCGATGACGCCGTCGAAGCGCAGGTCGCCGTCCGAGACGTTCAACCTGCCGTATCGGTCGGCCGGCTCCCGGCCCCAGCCGCTCTCGCGCGGCGTCCGCCCTTCGATGAGCGCCGCTTCCTGCGGATCGACGCCGTACTTCACGAAGGAGCCGAGCGTGCCGTGCAGCGCATACCGCGGCGACGCGATGCGGACGAAGCGCGACGAGCCCAGCTTCACCTGGAGTCCGTCCGCGTACCGAAGCATGACTTCGAACGTGTCCGGCGCTCCGCAGCCGTCCCGCTGCGTCGCGATGTCCCCCCGGATCGACTCCGGCATGCCGAACAAGCAGAGCGCCTGATCGAGGAAGTGGACGCCGAGATCGTACCAGACGCCCGTACCCGGGCCCGCCCTGTCGCGCCAATTGCCGGATGCCTTCGGGGAGAAGACGTCCCACCGAAACTCGCACGCCTTGAGCTGTCCGAGCCGCCCCTGCCGCAGCAGCTCCCGAATCGTCAGGAAATCGCCGTCCCACCGGCGATTTTGGAAGACGCTGAGCGTTAACCCCTGCCGCTTCGCAAGCTCGATTAACGCATCCGCCTCCGCGGCGGTCGGAACGAACGGCTTCTCTACGACGACGTGCTTGCCCGCGAGCAGCGCCTCCCGCGCGAACGTGACGTGGTCCGTGCTCGGCGTCGCCACGACGACGAGGTCGATGTCCGGATCCGAGAACAAATCGCCCGCGTCGCGAACGACCGTAACCCACGGATAACGCGCCTTGGATGCTTCGCTGCGGCGCTCCACGACCTTCGCCAGCTTCAGCTCCGGCACGGCGTCTATCACCGGCGCATGGAACGCCCGCCCGGCGAAGCCGTACCCGATCAGTCCGACGTTCAACACTTTCGCCGTCGCCGTCATCGGCCCGCCCCCATCGCCTTCAAATTCTGAAGGCTCGTCGCGATGCAGTCGAACGGAGAGCGGCGGCACTCGTCCTGCTCGACGATGAGCCACGCCGCGCCGGCCTCTCCGGCAGCCTCGATGATGCGCTCCATCGGCAGCACGCCTTCCCCGACCTCCGCGAAGAACCGCTCCTCGCCCGCTTCCATATCCTTCAGATGCACGAGCGGGCAGCGGCCCTTCAGCCCCGCCAAATACCGCAGCGGATCCTCCCCGCCCTTCGCCGTCCAATAGACGTCCAGCTCCATGCCCACAAGCGACGGATCCGTCTCCGAGAGCAGCCGGTCGTACGCCGAGACGCCGTCGAACTTTAGGTATTCCCAGTCGTGGTTATGGTAGAGCAGCTGCGCTCCTCGCTCGCGGCACCGCTCTCCGATCCGGTTGAGCGCCGCGGCGACCTCCGTTACCTCCCGGCTCGACTCGAAGCGGTAATAAGATAACACGAGGTACTTCGCTTGCATCGTCGCCGCATAGGCGAGCAGCGAATCCAGATCGTTCTTCAAGGCGTCGATGCCCGTGTGGATGCTGATCGCCCGGAGGCCCATGGCGTCAAGGCGCGCCTTGAATTGCTCCGGCGTCGTCCCGCTCGGCGGCGGCCCGACCTCCACCCCTTCGAAGCCGATGTCCGCCGCCCGAGCGAACGAACCGAAGAAATCCGTCTCCAGCTCGCGGCGAATCGTCCAAGGCTGCAGCCCGATTCCGAACGTCATTCGTTTCCAAACCCTCTTTCTATCGAAAATGGTCCATCAGTCGTCCAGCACATTATACTTCAACCCAAGCGGCAGCGGAAACGGTTTCATAGGGAACGTCCCCATCGTTGCGCGGCGCCCCGTCTCCGCGCTCTCCAAAATCCCGATCGTTACGTCCAGCACGTGCCGCGCCAGCTCCCCGCTCGCCCGATGCGGCCGGCCGGAGCGGATCGCGTGCGCCAGGTCCGCGACGCCGATGCCGCGGCGATTGTCCGCGAACCCGTGCGTGTACGGGATCTCCTTCGTCTCGCCGCTGCGGAACAAAATCCGAATAGCCCCGTCGAAGTTGTTGGGGTCAGGCGCGTACAGCGTTCCTTCCGTACCGTAAATCTCGAGCCGCGGCGAGTACCCGAAGCTTTCTTTCGCCGCTTGCATCGTCGCGATCGCCCCGGACGCGAAGCGCAGCGACGCCGCCGTGTTCATGTAAGCCTCTACCGGATATGTCTCCCCGTAGCCTGGCGCTCTCGGGTTCGTTACCGTGCAGCGCTCCCGCATGCGGGTCGCGAACCCCGTCGCCTCCGTTATCGGCCCCAGCAGATGAATCATCGCGGTAAAGTAATACGGCGCCATGTCGAACAAGGGGTCCCACCCCGGCCGCAGCACCGCCCTCATGTTCGGATGCATCCCGTCCCAAGCGTGGCCCATGACGATCGAGCCGTGCGCCGCGTACGGCTCCCCGATCCAGCCGTCGTCGATCAGCTTCCGGCATGTCTGCAACCCGCCGCCAAGGAACGTATCCGGCGCCGAGCCGACGCGCAGTCCCTTCTCCCGGGCGAGCGACAGGACGCGGTCCGCGTCTTCCCGGGAGAGCGCGAACGGCTTTTCTGTATAGACGTGTTTCCCGGCGTTCAAAATTTGCAAGTTCACTTCCGCGTGCGCCTGCGGCGCCGTCAGGTTGACGACGATGTCGATCGCGTCGTCGGCGAGCAGATCCTCCACGCTGCAAGCCTTCGGAACGCCGAATTCCGCGGCGCGTCGCTGCGCCGCCTCCGGCACGACGTCGGCGACCGCGGCGACGTTCAGAATATCGAAGACGCGGACGCAGTTTTCCAAATAGATGCCGCTGATCGCGCCGCAGCCGATGATGCCGATGTTTACCTTTTCCAAGACGTTGCCATCCCCCTCTTATTCCTTCACGCTCCCGAGTACGATGCCCTTCACGAAATACCGCTGCAAGAACGGATACACAAGGAGGATCGGCAGCGCGCCGAGGAAAATTTGCGCCGCCTTGAACGTGCGGTCGTTCACCTCCGCGAGCAAGTCGAGGTCCTGCGAGGCGATATCCGACAGGTCCTGCTGTACGACGACGGTCTGCAGGTAGCTCTGCAGCGGATAGTGCTCGGGTCGGTTCATGAAGATGAGCCCGTCGAACCAGGAATTCCAGTGGTTCACCGTCGCGAACAGCGTGATCGTCGCCAGCGCCGGAAGCGAGAGCGGCACGAAGATGCGCCACATCGTCGTCCATTGTCCCGCGCCGTCCATGAACGCCGCCTCCTCCATCTCCTTCGGCAAGTTGCGGAAGAAGTTCAGGAGAAGAATGATGTTGAAGACGGGCACCGCTCCGGGCAAGACGAGCGCCCAGATCGAATCGAGCAAGCCGGTGTATTTGACGGTCATATAGACCGGAATGAGCCCTCCGTTGAACAGGATCGTAACGACGAAGATCCAGGCGTACGCCGTTCTGGAGCGGAATGCGCTCGCCTCCTTCGACAGCGGGTACGCGACTAGAATCGTCAAGAACATATTGACGAAGACGCCGAGGCCGACGCGCTGCAGCGTCACGAGCAGCGCGTCGAGAAACTCGCCGCGCGTTAAGACGTACTCGTACGAGGCCGTCGTAAACCCGACCGGCCACAGCTTGACGAATCCCCCCGCCGCCGCCGCGTTGGAGCTGAAGGAGACGGCCAGCACGTGGACGATCGGGAACAAACACAGGAAGGATAACACCGTAAGAAACGTATAATTAAAGCCGACAAACAGTCTTCGGCTGATTGAGTAGCGTTCTACCACGACGTACCACCTCTCCCCTTAAAAAATGCGGTAATTCGCCAGCCGATACGCCAGTACGTAAGAAACCAAGATAAAGACGAGCGACACGACGGATTTAAACAAGCCGACCGCCGTCGCGACGGAATATTGCGCGTCGACGAGCCCGAGCCGGTATACGAACGTATCGATGATGTCGCCCGTCTCGTACACCTGCGGGCTGTACAGGTTGAATACTTGATCGAAGCCGGCGTTGAGCACGTTGCCGAGGCTCAGCACGCCGAGCAGCACGATAATCGGCGCCATGCCGGGCAGCGTAATGTGCAGCGTCTGCTTCCAGCGGTTCGCGCCGTCGACGATGGCCGCCTCGTACAGCGACGGATTAATCCCCGTAATGGCGGCCAAATAGACGATCGTGTTGTACCCGAATTCTTTCCACGTGTCGGTGCCGACGAGCACGAACGGGAACCAAGTCCGGTCGCCGAGGAAATAGATCGGCTCGACGCCGAACAAACCCAGGAACTGATTGACGATGCCCGTAGACGGGGACAGCACATTGATCAGAATGCCGCCGAGCAATATCCACGACAGAAAGTGCGGCAAGTACACCAACGTTTGGAAGCTTCGCTTGAACGCTTCCTTGCGCACCTCGTTGAGGAGCAGCGCGATCGTGATCGGTACGACGAGATTCGCGACCATCTTCATGACGGCGATAAACACGGTATTTCGCAGCACGCGAAGCGAATCCGGCATCGCCAGGACGTATTCGAAATTCGCCCAGCCGACCCAAGCCGAGTCGAAGAGGCCTCGTGCGGGAATAAACTTTTGGAACGCAATGACGAGCCCGAACATCGGACCGTAGCTGTACACGAGAATTAGGAGCAGCGCCGGTAAAATCATCAGATGCAGCGGCCATTGGATTTTACGTCTCTTGCTTGCGCTTGTCGCTGTCACGGGAACCCTCCTCCCCGGAAACGCAGAATGCCGAGGAAGGACCCCGGCATTCTGTCTTTTCCTTATTTACGAAGTTATCTGGATGTGTACCACTCGTTGACCTCTTTCGTGATCTGATCGCCTCCGAGCTTCTTCCAGTCGGCTACGAACTTGTCGAACGTGTCGATCGGATCGCCGAGAATGATTTTCGTGACCGTTTCGACTTCCATCTTCCTGAGCGTTTCGCTTCGCTCCGCCATCGTCGGCGTGTTCACGCCGTAAAACTCGCCGGGCTTGAGCAGATTGTTTTCGACGTAACGCTTAATGACCTCATAAGAGCCCTTGCGTCCGAACACCTTATCGTATCCCCAAGCATTCGGGTCGCCGCGGCCTTCTTCGATCGCCAAGCTGTTGTTGTACGCGTCCGTCTCCTCCGCGTTGAGCCCCGACGGATCCTTCTTCTCGAGCGCCGCGACGACGTTCTTGTGGACGCCGAGATTTTTGTTCGGCGGGCCGACGAGGAACGGGTAGTACGGCCAAATCTCGATGCCGTCGACCTTCGAGTGCGCCTGCCAGACGTCCGCCGGCGTGTCGGGGCCGAACTGCAGCTCGGCGAACAGGTTAAGCATCTTGATGAGCGCTTCCGGGTGCTTCGCGTCTTTGTTGACGACGTAATAGGAACCTACGGCAAGCGACGGGATTTGCGGGTTCGCCATCCCGCCGCTCTCGTTCACGAGCGGGTACGCCTGCCAATCGGCGTTCGGGTCGTTCGCCTTGCTGTTCTTCAACATGTCGAGGGAAATCCACATCGCGCCGTACGTCATGCCGACCTTGCCGGAAGCGGCCAGCTCGCCCGCCTTCGCTTCGTCCTTGACGCCGAATTCCCGATCGATCTGCCCGTTCTTGAACAACGTCTGGAGCGCGGCGAGCGCCGTCTTCATCTCCGGCTGCACGCTGCCGAACCCGAGCGTGCCGTCCGCCGTCTTCACCCACGTCTGCGGGTATGCGTTATATCCGTTCATGAAGCCTTCGAGCGCGCCGTAAGCGCCGGAACCGCCATTCGTTCCGAACAAGTTTTTGCTCAGCGCGAGTCCGTACGTATCGTTCTGCCCGTTGCCGTCGGGGTCCTTCGTCGTGAACGCTTCGGATGTGGCCAGCACGTCGGCCATCGACTTCGGCTCCGGCAGGCCGAGCTTGTCGAGCCAATCTTTGCGAATCCACAAAATCGGGGCCGCGTCCAGCGTCGAGCCGGGGCTCGGGAACGCCATCAGCTTGCCGCCGAACGTCGCGGACGCGAGCGCGTTCGTTGCGTCGTTCATAAACCCTTTGACAAGCGGCGTAGCATGCTTCTCGTAGATGTCCGTGATGTCCATCACTTGGCCGGCTTCCACGAGCTGGTGCAGCTGCGTGGCGTTGACTTGGTAGAAGTCCGGCAGGTCGCCCGACGCGATCGTGACGTTCATCTTCTCGGCGCCTTGCTCGTTCTTGACGACCCATTGATTGTTTACCTTAATGCCGAGCCGCTCGGACAGCGAGCGCGTCCATTGGTTGTTGTCGATGTCCTCGCCTTCCTTGAACTTCAGCTCCCCGACGATGCGCACCGTCGAAATTTCGATCGGCGGATCGTATTTGCCGAGGTACGGACCCGCGTCCGCCGCCGGCGCTTCCGGCGTTCCCGCCGCGCCGCTGTCGCTCGATGCCGCGGGTTTCTCGCCGGCGGCGGGGGCAGGCTCCGCGCCGCCTCCGGCGCCGCAAGCCGTCGCGACGAGACTGAAACACAGCAGCGCCGCAAGCGCCGCAGACCACCGTTTGTTTTTACTCATGTTTCTAAGTCCTCCCTTTATTTCCGCTTCTTGTTATGATCTTTGGTTACGCTTTCAGTATAAAACCGGGGAGGGTGCATGTATATTTCCATGTCTTTAGGTTCCTTATCTTTCGTTTGGCTGCTCCGGCCATGATTTCCGGCCGGAACGGAAAGCCGCCCGATCCGGGCGGATCGGGCGGCTTAACGACGACTTACGGGAAAATATTGATCTCTTCTTCGTCCGACGGCAACCCTCCGGATCACCGTTTCATAAATTTCTTCCGATATTGTTGAGGGGGAATCCCTTCGTATTTGTGAAATAGACGAATAAAATAAGGAATTTGGTTAAAACCCGTCTCTTCCGCAATACGCGACACCGGCCAGACCGTCGTGAGCAGCATCTGTTTCGCCTTCTCCATCCGATAGACGAGCAAATATTCCATCGGCGTACAGCCGAACACCTTCTTCATACAACGGGCAAGGTAATTGGGGTGGAAATGGAATCTTTCCCGGAGCAAGCCATTTCTTATAGGTTCAGAATAATTTTGCCTCAGGTACGTCGCGATTTGTTCCGCCAATTGAACGACTGCGCGATTCTCCGACAAGGTTTGCTCCTGATGAACGGCTTTAAGTAGTTCTTCGAAAATCGTTTGCTGTTCCCAGCGAGCGGAAGTCGGAGACTGCTTGTCCAATGCGAGAAGCCGTTCGATTTTGTTATAGGTATTCGCCGGATAGGGCAGCTGATAATGCTTCGGAATATGGATGAAATAATGATGAAGCGTAAATTCGTCCTGTTGATGCTTTCTTTCGAGACCGTATAACCGATGAAGCCGTATTTTCGAAAAGTCCTCTTTCGTCTCTGTCCAATTTCGCGAAGTTTGGAAGTGTATCCAATAGTAAAGCGTCTTTTCCGTGCAGCATGCCGTCGCATAATGGTGAAGATCCGGTCGTAGGATCAGCAGTTGTCCCGCCTGCACCATAAACTCATCTCCGTTTTCCCCCATAAACAGTGTCCCTTGGTATATGATCAGAAGATCGAACACGCCGATGCCGCTGCGGTCATGGTGATGCTCGCCCGGCTCGAAAGAGCCTCTGCCGCACGACACAATATAGGGGATGGGCGGAGCATCGAACAACAGCGACGCTTCGCTTAAAATACCGTTCATCGCGTGTGCCTCCAGGAATGGAATCGTGCAATCGAAACGGGTGCTTTGCCCTCATTGTGACACACAAGGCCCCGTCTAACAACTTGGGAAATAAAAGTTTCCGATAACTCCCCCGCTTCAACCATCCGACCCTTTTGTGTGCAATCGTGCAATAAACAGGTTGCTTTTTATGATGATCCTCCTTCGTTACGGCACTATAATCATAAGAATAACCCGCCGACACCTAGAAGGAGGCCGCATCCGTTCCATGCTGAATATTCATCGCCCTAGACGGGCCATGCTTTTCTGGATCTCCTGGCCGATCTTCATCGAGTTATTTCTGAGCACATTCATGCGCTCGGCGGATACCCTCATGCTAAGCTTCGTGTCGGATGAAGCCGTTGGGGCAGTCGGGATCGCGAATCAGTTCATTTTCTTTGCCTTCGTGTTCTTTTCCGTCCTATCCGCCGGCTCGGCCATCGTCGTCGCCCAGTATCTCGGCGCAGGCAAGCGAAACGAAATCGTCGGCATCGTATCGAGTTCCGTCGCGATTTCTTTTTTAGTCGGGCTCGTGATGTCCTCCATCGTCATCTTGCATCGTTCTGCTTTGTTAGGCTGGTTCCGGTTGGATGCAAATCAGTACGACGATGCGAATGCATACCTTGTCATTACCGGTTCTGCGCTTTGCATTCAAGCCATGACGATGACGATGTCCGCCGTCATCCAGGCTCATGGGTACACCAAGCAATCAATGTACATTAATATCATTATGAATGTAGTAAATATCGCGGGAAATTACTTGTTCATCTTCGGCGCGTTTGGGTTTCCGAAGCTGGATGTGGTCGGCGTATCGATTTCCACCGTTATTAGTCAATGCCTCGGGTTTTTGATTACTTGCCGGTTGTTGCACGATAAAATCGGCGTATCCTTCCGAAACTGGAGACACTTCGTCTTTTGGAACCGGGAGGACTTGAAAAAAATCGTAGGCATCGGACTGCCTGCCGCCGGCGAGCATTTTTCCTACGTCGGAGCGCAAATCGTTACCACTATGTTTATCACTGCGCTCGGCATCACCATGCTGACGACCATGATTTACACGGTAAACATAACGTCTTATATCTTTATTTTTCTCATGGCCATCAGTCGCGGCACCCAAATCCTAACCGGACACTTCATCGGCGCGGGACTGCTCGACAAGGCGTACAAACAAGGAATTCGAAGCCTATACGCCGGACTCGGCATCGCCCTGGTCCTCGCCGGTTGTTCTGGCATCTGGGGCGAGCGCTTCCTGTCGCTCTTTACCAAAGACGAAAGCATCATACAGTTGGGCGCTTCGCTCCTCCTACTGGGTCTTGTTCTCGAACCCGGGCGTACCTTCAACATTGTTATCGGCCATGCGCTGCGAGCCGCAGGGGATACTCGCTTCATGTCGATCGTATCCGTGCTCTCCATGTGGTGTATATCCGTGCCTCTCTCCTATTGGTTAGGCGTACGCCTCGGGTTCGGTCTTTACGGGATTTGGTTGGCCTATATCCTGGATGAGTGGGTGCGCGGCTCGATTTTATTCTACCGATGGCGCTCTCGTCGTTGGGAACGAAAGCGATTTGTCGATTCTGTCGATGCCGGCGGGAAAAAGGTCCACCAGGTTTGAGAAGGACTTTCACCCTAGAGATAACGCCCATGCTGGTCGTACAATGAATACAGCGCACCTCCCTTACAGGGAAGCGCGCTGTTCCAAAGTTTCGGCGGCGGAGGCGATGCGAAGCACCTCGCTGCCGGTAACGGGCTTGCTATAATAGTACCCTTGCACCATGTCGCAATCGGATGCCACCAGCTTCTCCGCCTGCTCCTTCGTCTCCACCCCTTCGGCGACGACGGTCAAGCCTAAATGGTGCGCCAACTGGACGATCGTATTCACGATGTTTTGGTTTCGTTCCGAACCGGACATCGCATCCGGG
Organism: Paenibacillus sp.; assembly: GCF_035645235.1. Classification (GTDB taxonomy): domain Bacteria; phylum Bacillota; class Bacilli; order Paenibacillales; family YIM-B00363; genus Paenibacillus_AE. Next base: position 135 of record NZ_DASQMZ010000062.1, on the reverse strand, counting down.
TAGATCGCGACGCCTAAACTGCCCGTCACCGCATACGCCTTGCGGCCGATCGATACCGTCGGGTCGAAGACGTTGAGCGCGTGCTCGAGCAGCGCGTGCAGCGCGTCCGCCGAGCCGTAATCCTCCGCGACCACG
>NZ_DASQMZ010000061.1:0-13035 GCF_035645235.1 Paenibacillus sp. | reverse complement strand
ATCGCGCCGCCCGCCTTCGGCACCGGCACGACGGTCACCGGCTCGAGGCCGTACTTCTCCATCGCTTCCCGCTCCACGACGAGCGCGCGGTTCAGATGCTCGCAGCATTGGTACGCGACGTAAATGCCCGTCTCGCCGCGGAACCGCTGCAGCCCCTCGAAGAGCGCCTGCGCCACGTCGGAAGCGCCCGCGGTGCCGATGCGGCTGCCGAGCACCTCGCTCGTGCTGACGCCGACGACGAGCAACCGTCCGGCGGCGAGGCCGCCCGCTTGCGCGGTGTCGAGCGCGACGCGGTAGATGTCCTCCGTCCAGTGTGCGGTGAGTGTCGTCATTTTCGATAGGCCCCTATCGTTATGGATGAAGATCGGCCCGCGCTTCGAGCGCGCATACCTTGCCGATCCGGTTCTTGTGCCGTTCGCCGTTCGAGAATTCGGTCGACAGCCACGTCGTCACGATCTCTTGCGCGAGCCCCCCGCCGATGACCCGCTCGCCCATCGCGAGCACGTTCGTGTCGTTATGCTCCCGCGTCGCCTTCGCCGAGAAGACGTCGTGCACGAGCGCGCAGCGGATGCCCGGCACCTTGTTCGCCGCGATCGACATGCCGATGCCCGTGCCGCAAATCAGAATGCCCCGGTCGGCCTTGCCCGATACGACCTGGTCGCACACCGCCGACGCGAAGTCGGGATAGTCGACCGATGCCGGCCCGTGCGCGCCGAAATCCTCCAGCTCATGCCCCAGCGAACGAATGTGCTCGAGCAGCTCGGCCTTGAGCCGGTAGCCCGCGTGATCCGCTCCGATCGCGATTTTCATCTGAACCGCCTCCTCGTCTTGTCTGAGCCATATTATACCCTAAACGGCAAAAAAGAGCATACGACGGAACCTTCCCGTCCATGCTCTGCCCAGGCGACCGGCCGTATGCCCCGATGCTCCAATGTGGTACTCCACAAATGTCGCCAGTTACATCGGGTCCCAATTAGGATTCATTGCTACCATCATACCGCATCCGTCATTCCCTGTAAAGACGATCCAAGACGGCGCGAATCGCCGCTTCGATCTCGTCGGCCGTTCGCTCGTACCGCGCCCGGCTGCCGCCGATCGGGTCCTGCACGTCCGGGCTCGGCAGCTTCCGCTCCAACTCCTCGAGTCGTCGCCGCTCTTCGTCCCGAATCGGCTGCCCGAGGGCGAGCTTCAGCTGCAGGTCGGCGACGAGCGACTCCCGCTCCGCGAGCAAGGCCGCCGTTTCGGCGTCGGTCGCCGCGTATTCCTTCAGCGCATACGTCTTCTCGACCGCTTCCGGGTACAGCTCTAAGAGATGCCGCTTATGATGCGACGTCATCGTCAAAATCAGATCGGCCCATCGGACCAGCTCCGGCGTCGCTTCGCTCGACCGGAACCCGCTCGGGTCGACGCCTCGGTCGCGCAGCGCGTCGGCCGCGTGGCCCGACATCGGCTGCCCCGCGAGCGCGGCGACGCCCGCCGATTTCACTTCCGCGGGTACGCCCCGCTCCGCCGCGAGCTTGCGGAACAACGCTTCGGCCATCGGGCTCCGGCACGTATTCCCGGTGCATACCAATAAAATCCGTTTCACGCGTTTCGTCCCCCCTTGGTCTTATTTTATGTAAAACGACCAAGAAGTACAAACCGCATCGGCCGCATCAGATCAGGAATAATATGCCGAATACGAGCAGCACCGCGCCGCCGAGCGCTTCGCCGTACTCGCCCGTCATCTGGCCCACGCGCCGTCCGATGAGCAGCCCCACGACGGACAGCAGTCCGCCCATCGTGCCGAACAGCAGCACCGTCAGCGCCAGGTCGGTCGCGAACATGCCGAGCGAGACGCCGACCGACAGCGAGTCGACGCTGACGCTGAGCGCGAACGCGAGCAAGCCGAACAGCGATCCCGTGTTGAACGACGGAGCATCCCCGCCGCGCAGCGAGTTGTAGATCATGTGCCCGCCGAGCAAGACGAGCAGTCCGCCGCCGATCATCGTCGCCACGCCGCCGAGCAGCGCGCTGACGTACTGCCCCATGAACAGGCCGACGAGCGGCATGACGACGTGGAACGCCGCGATCGCGGCGCTGATTTTCGCCACGTGCAGCAGACGAATGCCCTTCATTCCGATGCCGACGCACAGCGAGAACGCGTCCATGCCGAGCGCGACGGCGATCAGGAGGATCGTCATCGTCGGCCCAAGATGCTCCGTAATATCCGCCAAGCCTTCCCCCTCCTGTCCCTTCTTTCCCATGCTTATGCGGACAAGAGAGGATGTATGTCCTTCTGGAGGGGGACGGGGGCGACGGCGGGGCTCGTGTCCGGCCTCTTCGTTATCGTAGATAAACTTCAAATTTCGAAATTTATCTAACATGCGAAGGTACCCGCACACTCCCCGGCGACAGCGCGTTATACCGTTACGATGCGGTGGCCGGCCGCCTTGCGCAGCCGGTTCAGGAAGGCGCGGCCGAGGCCGGTCGGCTCGACGAGGCCTTCGGCGTACAGCCGCTCGATGCGGGCGGCGTCGCACGCTCTCAGGGCGGCGTACAGCCGGTTCGCCGCCGTCGCCGCGTCGCCCGGCGCGTCCGCGAGGGCGATGAGCTTGTGCGCGCCGCGGTACGCGTCCGCGGCGCCCGGCGGCGCCGGCGCGAACGCGAGCACGGCCGTTCGCGCGCCCTCCGCGGCGTCGGCGTCGAGCCGCGCCTGGATGCTGGCGCGCACCGCCTCGGGCGCGCCCTCCACGACGCACAGCCGTCCCTTCGGGGCGTAGTGCGTGTATTTGACGCCGGGGGAGCGCGGGGCGGCCCCGGCGTCTTCGGCGGCGGCGTCATCCGCGTCCGCGGGCGCCACGTCGAAGCCGGCGGCGGCGAGCGCTTCGGCCGACACCCCGCCGGGCCGCAGCACGCGCACGGCCCCGTCCGGGTCGACCATCGCCACGGTCGACTCGAGGCCGACGTCGGCGGCGCCCCCGTCGACGATGCCGTCGATGCGGCCGTTCAAATCCTCGCGGACATGCTCCGCGAGCGTCGGGCTCGGCCGCCCGGACCGGTTGGCGCTCGGCGCCGCCACCGGCACGTCCGCGAGCGCGATCAGCTCGCGCGCGATGTCGTGCGCGGGCAGACGCACCGCGACCGTATCGAGCCCCGCCGTCACGCGGGGCGACACCGCGCCGGGCCGAACCGGCAGCACGACCGTCAGCGGCCCCGGCCAGAACGTCTCCATCAGCCGCCGTTCGACCGGGCCGATCTCGTTCGCGAGCGCTTCGGCCGCGGCGATCGACGCCACATGGACGATGAGCGGATTGTCGGACGGGCGGCCCTTCGCGGCGAAGATGCGCTCGACCGCGTCCGCGTTCCGCGCGTCCGCCCCGAGGCCGTACACCGTCTCCGTCGGGAAGGCGACGAGCCCGCCGGCCCGAAGGCGCGCGGAAGCCTCCAGCAGCTGCTCCCGGAGGCCCGTCGCGTCCCTATGCTGTTCGATGCGCCACAATTTCGTTCGGATCCCGGACATGGCGTAGCCCCTCTCTCCGCGTTCCGTATTGATATCCAGTATAGCATACCGAGGCTTGTCTCGACTTGCCGGGAACGTTGCCGACCCGCAAGTTTTTCCTTATAACCAACCCTTCACCGCTTCGATCATGTCCGCGACCAGCTCCACAAGGAAGAACCGATACTCCACCTTCGGCGCTTCGGCCGCATTCGATGCGTCTGCATTCGATGCGTCTGCATTCGATGCGTCCGCGTTCGCAGCCGCAGCCTGCCCCGAAGTCAGAGCCGCGCTCGCGGCGACGACGCTTGCGCCGGCGGCCGGCGTCTCGCCCGCCGCGACGTCCACGAAGCACAACGGCGGGAACAACACGCACCACCAGTTTTGCCCTTGGCCGCGGCCGATCGTAATGCGCAGCGCTTCGTACTCTCCCGCCGGATACAACTGTCCGCCGTACGCCTTCGTCGGGAACGGCACCAGGCCGAGCTCGGCCTTCACCTCGTACGCGTACCCCGCGTCGGCGACCGTCTTCGCGGCGAGCGCCTGCAGCTCCGGCAGCCGCGCCCCGATATACGCCCGCGCCTCGTCGAGCGTCCGCGGCTCCGCGGCCCACTCGTTCATCTCCGCCACGATCGCATCGCGCACGCGAATCTTCAGCGCTTGATCCGCCGGCGCGTCGGAATCCGCTAGAATTCGGAGACGGATCGACTCCTGCGGAATGACCCCGTCCGCCGCGGCCGAACCGACCGCCGACGCCAGCACCGGGTCCGCTTTGCTATATTCCCAAGACATGACCAGCATCGCCAGCATGCCCAGAATCAGTACGAATGTTTTGGAAAAGGAAGATGATGGCCGTTGCATATCGGGCGCCCCCTAAGAACTGAATGATAGTCTTAGTATGGACGTCCCGCGCGCTCTCTAAACCTAGCAATCTATTAAATTTTTACGTCGGCCAACCGGCGAAAACGTCAGCGCCGCACGCCCAGCACATGCCGCTCGATGCCCGCGTAATCCTCCACGATCGTGACGTCCGGCCAATGCCCGGTCTCCCGCAGCAGCGAGGCCAGCTCGCGCGCCTGCCCGAGGCCGCACTCGAAGCCGAGCAGCCTCGGCCATGCGCCGTGCGCCGCCATCTGGGACAACATCCGGCGGTACGGTTCCAGGCCGTCCTCGCCGCCGTCCAGCGCGAGCCGCGGTTCGTAGTCTCGCACCTCGACCTGGAGGCCCTCCATCTCGGCGCTCGGAATATACGGCGGGTTCGACACCACCGCATCGATCCCGTCCGCGCCGAAGGCGGCGATCGCCGGCTCGAGCAAATCCCCGAGCAAGAACGTCACGCCGCCTGCGACCCCGAGCGCCTCGCTATTGCCCCGCGCCGTCTCGAGCGCCTCCGCGCTCAGGTCGCTCGCCGCGACGCGCCACGCCGGCCGCTCCGCCGCCAGCGTCGCCGCGATCGCGCCGCTGCCCGTGCCGACGTCGACGACGCGCGGCGCGCCCGGGGCGCCCCACAGCTCGTCCCCGAGCTGCAGCACCCGCTCCGCCAGCAGCTCCGTCTCCGGCCGCGGGATGAGCACGGAGCGGTTCACCGCGAACCGCCGCCCGTAAAAATAAGCTTCTCCGGTAATGTATTGCACCGGCTCCCCGGCGACGCGCCGCTGCAGCATCGCCCAGAGCGCGTCGAACGCGTCGTCGTCGATCGGATCGCTCCACAGCACCAGCAGCCTCGTGCGCGACACGCCGAGCACGTGCTGCAGCAGCAGCTCCGCCGACTTCGGCGCCTCGCTCGCCCCCCGCTCCCCTAAAAAAGAAGAAGCCCTCATATAGGCTTCTCTGACTGTCATCATGCGGAATATTCCCCTCTCTCGACCATCTCCGATTGCGAGGCAATCGTCAGCGCCGACACGATCTCGTCCAGATCGCCGTCCATCACTTGGTCGAGCTTGTGCAGCGTCAGGCCGATGCGGTGATCGGTCACGCGGCTTTGCGGGAAGTTGTACGTCCGAATCCGTTCGCTCCGGTCGCCCGTGCCGACCTTCGAACGGCGCTCGGAGTCGTACTTCGCCGTCTCCTCCTGCATCATCTTCTCGTAGATGCGGGCGCGGAGCACGCGAAGCGCCATCTCTTTGTTCGAGTTCTGCGACTTGCCGTCCTGACAGGTGGCCACGATGCCCGTCGGTACGTGCGTCACGCGAACCGCGGATTTCGTCGTGTTGACCGACTGCCCGCCGGCGCCGCTCGAGCAGAACGTATCGACGCGAATGTCGCTTTCCTTCACTTCGACCTCGATGTCCTCGACTTCCGGCATGACGACCACCGTCGACGTCGACGTGTGAATCCGCCCGCCGGACTCCGTCTCGGGCACCCGCTGGACGCGATGCGCGCCGCTTTCGAACTTCAGCTTGCTGTACGCGCCCTTGCCCTTAACCATGAAGATAATCTCCTTGAAGCCGCCGAGATCGCTCTCGTTCGCCTCCATCAGTTCTACCTTCCAGCCTTGGGCGTCCGCGTACTTCGTGTACATCCGGTACAGCGAGCCCGCGAACAACGCCGCTTCCTCGCCGCCGGCCGCGCCGCGGATTTCCACGATGACGTTCTTGTCGTCGTTCGGATCCTTCGGCATGAGCAGCACATGAATTTGCGCCTCCAGCTGCTCCTTGCGCTCCGACAGCTCGGCGACCTCCATCTTCACCAGCTCGCGCATCTCGTCGTCGAGCTTCTCCGCGAGCATCGTCTTCGCGTCGGCGAGCTGCTCGCTCACCGTCTTATATTCTTGATACGCGTCGTATACTTCCTGAAGGTCCGATTGCTCCTTGGAATACTCGCGCAGCTTCTTCGTGTCGCTCGCCACATCCGGATCGCAAAGCAGCTCGCTAAGCTTATCGTACCGGTCGGCAAGCGCTTGTAAACGATCAAGCATGGACTGGTCACCTCTATCTTTCGATTTTCATTGTCATCCCTTTAGTATATGGTTCCCCAAAATCCGCTGTCAATTTGCAAATGCGGGAAAAAGAAGCGCGCCCGCGCCGCGGACACGCCTCTTGCCGAAAAGCTTATACGTTAAATCGGAAATGCATGACGTCCCCGTCCTGCACGACGTACTCCTTGCCCTCGAGGCGCAGCTGCCCCCGCTCCTTCGCGCCGTTCATCGAGCCGGCGGCGATCAAATCGTCGTACGCCACCACCTCCGCGCGAATGAAGCCGCGTTCGAAGTCGGTGTGAATGACGCCGGCCGCTTGCGGCGCCTTCGTTCCTTTTCGAATCGTCCACGCCCGTACCTCTTGCACGCCCGCCGTGAAATACGTGTACAAGCCGAGCAGCTTGTAGGCCGCTTGAATCAATCGGTCAAGGCCCGATTCCTGCAAGCCGAGCTCCTCGAGGAACATCGCCTTGTCCTCGCCCTCGAGCTCCGCGATTTCGGACTCCAGCTTCGCGCTGATCGGCACGACCTCGTTGCCTTCGCCGGCCGCGAACTCCCGCACCTTCGCGACGTACGGATTCGCGTCCGAATTCGCCGCCTCGGCTTCGCTGACGTTCGCCGCATACAGCACCGGCTTCATCGTGATGAGGTGAAGATCCCGAACGATCAACCGCTCCTCGTCCGTCATTTCCATGCTCCGCGCCGGCTTGTCGTTATATAACGTCTCCTTCACCCGCTCAAGCAGCTCGACCTCTTGAACGACCTTCTTGTCGCCGCCCTTGAGATTTTTCCGCGACCGCTCGAGGCGCTTCTCCACCGACTCGATATCGGCGAGGATCAACTCGAGGTTAATCGTCTCGATATCGCTGATCGGATTAACGCCGCCGGAGACGTGCGTGATGTTCTCGTCCACGAAGCAGCGCACGACGTGCACGATCGCGTCCACCTCGCGGATGTGCGCGAGAAACTTATTGCCGAGCCCTTCGCCCTTGCTCGCGCCCTTCACGAGACCCGCGATATCCACAAACTCGAACGCGGTCGGCACGATGCGCTCCGGATGCACGATTTCGGCCAGCTTGCCGAGCCGCGGATCCGGCACTTCGACGACGCCGACGTTCGGGTCGATCGTACAGAACGGATAATTCGCGGACTCCGCGCCCGCCTGCGTAATCGCGTTAAACAAGGTGGATTTGCCCACGTTCGGCAATCCGACGATTCCTGCTTTCAATGCCATCTATCGTAACAACTCCTGTTCATAATATAGCGAAAATGAAGTCGACGACGCGTCCTGCCCCCGCCGTTCGTCTGAAGCTTTTCTTATTATATAGTATAATACGGACAAGTCCACAACCTGTTGGAGTTGTCCACAGTTTTATTCACAGCATGTGCACAAAAGAATGCCTGTTCGCCTACCTTATCCCCAATTGGAGGATTTTTATATGGATAACCAAGCAGTTTTGCAAGACGAGCTGTGGATGAACGAAGCGATTGCGGAAGCGCGCAAGGCGGAGTCGATCGCCGAAGTGCCGATCGGCGCCGTCATCGTCAAAGACGGCGAAGTGTTGGCGCGAGGACATAACTTGCGGGAAACCGCGCACGATCCGACCGCCCATGCCGAGATGATCGCGATTAAAGAGGCTAGCGAACGTCTCGGAGCGTGGCGCCTGACCGACTGCGACCTCTATGTGACGCTCGAGCCTTGCCCGATGTGCGCCGGAGCGATCTTGCAAGCGCGCATCCGCCGGGTCGTCTACGGCGCGCCGGATCCGAAAGCCGGCTGCTGCGGCACGCTGATGAATTTACTGCAGGACGACCGCTTCAACCACCTGACGGAGGTGACGGCCGGCGTCCTGCAGGAGGAATGCGGAACGCTGCTGACGAACTTCTTCCGACGCTTACGGAAGAAGCCGGCATCCGCCGACCCCTTCGAAGTCCGTCCGTTCGATATCGCGGACCCGCGCCACGCCGAGGCGGTGCACGCGCTGCAGCAACGCTCTTACCCGATCGAAGCCGAGCTGATCGGCCTCGACGTCATCCCGCCGATGCTCGACACGCCGGAGACGCTCGCCGCCTGCGGCGAATCGTTCGTCGGCTGCTTCGAGGCGGACGGCCGTCTCGTCGGCGCCGTCTCGTACAAGCGGGTCGACGACGGCGGGACGCTCGACATCCACCGCATGATGGTCGATCCGGAGCGGTTCCGCCGCGGCATCGCTTCCAGGCTGCTCGACGCCGTCCTCTCCCTGCCTGGTTTGCGGCACGCGATCGTATCCACCGGTACGGCGAATACGCCGGCGGTCGCGTTGTACGAACGGCACGGCTTCCGTCCGGTCGGCCTCGTCGACATCGCGCCGGACGTAACCGTCACTCGCTTCTCCAGAACGTTCTAACTCCGCCGACGGTTGCCTGACAAGCCCGCTCCATGATATTATAGGGCTACTTGCGCGCCCGTAGCTCAGCCGGATAGAGCGATAGTTTCCTAAACTATGCGTCGCGGGTTCGAGTCCCGCCGTGGCGCGCCATCAATTTCCGCTTGCGTCGTACGCGGATTCGTGATAAATTAGTACATGTCGTCGCTCGATCGAGCGACATTGTCGAGACGTGGCTCAGCTTGGTAGAGCGCTTGCTTCGGGAGCAAGAGGTCGCAGGTTCGAATCCTGTCGTCTCGACCATTCATAAACCAACGAACGCGGCCTCCGGGCCGCGATTTTTTTTGCGCTATCGAAAGCGACAAGCCGCCGAACTGCATTCCTGCAGCATCGGCGGCTTTCTTTTTACGAGCTCTTCGCTTTCGTTTCGCTCTCGATCATTTTACGCAGCGTCTCGTTCAGCTTTTGCTCCGAGGCGAGCAGCTTCGGCAGCACCGCCTTGATCGCCTTGGCGTCCTCCGCTTCGACCGCCTTCGTGAACTCCTGGACAAGCGCGAGGTGCGCTTGCATGACGGCCCCGTTTTCCGCTGCCAGCTTCTCCATCTTCGCCTTTGCGTCTTCCCGCTTCCACCGACCCGACTGCTTCAGCTCGCGCAACGCGTTCATCAATTGTACGCGCTCCGCCATCGTCTGCTTCCAGGCCGCTGCCGATTCCGGCGTAAATTTCTCCGCCAGCAGCTGCATGTACATCGCTTGGTGCGTAGGCGCTCCCATGACATGGGCCGCGGGGCGCCGATGCTGATGCCCGTCGGCGCGGTCGGCGGAGGCGACGCCGCTCATTCCGAGTCCGGCGACGGCGAGCGCGAGCGAAACCGATAATACCCAACGCAAGTGCGATCCCTCCATTCCTCGTGTGTGGCTCGAAAGTAGGTTCTCCAAGCGATGGGAAATTATGTGGGTCTGCATGATATAATGGAGGAACTTGACCGAGAGGGGATTGCCGGCATGCAATGGATCGCCGTCGTAACGATGCTCATCGACCATATCGGAATCGTTTGGTTTCCCGACTCGCCGCTCTGGCGCATCGTCGGCCGGCTGGCGTTCCCGATCTATACGTATTTTATCGCGCTCGGCATGACGCGAACGCGCAGTCTCCCGAATTATGTACGACGTCTGACCGTGCTGGCGCTCCTCTCGCAAGCGCCGTTCGCCTTGTTGTTCGACACCTGGACGGTGAACGTGATCGGCACGTTCGCGGTTTCCGTCGGCGCCCTCGTTCTGATGGAGCGAATGCCCCGCTCAAACCCGCTGCGGTACGCTTGGCCGGTCGCCGCAGCGCTGCTCATGGAAGCCGTGTCGTTCGACTACGGCGCATATGGGCTCCTGCTGTTGGTGTTGTACCGCTATACGCAGTCGCATACGACCGTGCTCGGACATCTCGCCCTGAACGGACTGTACCTCATTTTGTATGCCACGCCGCTGCAGCTGTTCAGCATCCTTCCGACGCTTGCCTTCGCCTATGCTCCCGGCCTGTCGGCCTGGTCGAGGGCGCCCGTGCCCCGGTGGCTATGGCGATTCTTTTATCCGGTACATTTAACCGTGTTGCTCATTCTTGTAGAGATCTCACGACGAAATATGCTGCATTGAAAATTGTGTGTGCCGCAATGACAACACCCAAATTGTTCGTCTTCTTATATGCCATGCACCATACGATCCCTAATAGAAAGTAACCTAAATATGCAGCATAATTATAATGGGATATTGCAAAAACGACTGAGCTAAGGATCGCGGCCGCCCAGAAACCGAAACGCCGATCCAAGACGTTAAAAATAATTTTACGATATACCACTTCCTCCAAAATAGCGGAGATGAAGGTCGAATTAAATATAATAAACGGCGTAATTGCTACTCCAAATACCGGCTCTTTAACACCTATGACGTAAACCAAAGTTAGAATGCCGACTGCTTGGGCGATAATACCGTTCGTCGTTGCTAAATAGGTTTCTTTAATAAACCTCTTCGTCCGAATTTGCTTCCAGTCATATTCAACAATTTCCCGCCAATAAGAAAAAATTACGATTGCCGCAATGACAATTGGTGGGATTAACAATGTGTAGTAATTCGGTATCCGCAATTGTAATGTAATCATAGCTGTGAACATTGCAATAATTAATAAACGTCTATCAATTACTCCCGACTTCATCTCACCACCTTACCTTCCCTAAAAACGGGAAGAGCCACGACCGGTTGCGTGGCTCTTCCCAATAATATGCCGCTACCCATTAGTGTTTACGTTGCAGTTCAGCGGGAATTTCCGGGCGGTGGTAAGCCCATACACTTGCGCTTGTCATAACGAGAGTCGCGATCGCCGCTAAAATTGCGTTCGCAGCCAGTGCAATGCGGTACTTCATCTTTATATCACCTCCTTTCGAATAGCGCTGCTCCTCGGTAAGCGATCGGCAATAAAGACAATGTTTGTGCAATGAATGCTAACGCCAATGCAGGGGACTGAATCCAGAAATTGCTGAGGATAATTAATACCGTCGCAATCTTGAAGTGTACGGTATACTTTGGACCCAATCTGTTCAAAGCCATAATATCCTTAGTTGGTGCGTAGATGAGTGCCAACAGCAGGGATATTAAGTTTACTATTAGTCCACCATTCCAATATACCATTGGCAAATGCATTAGAATAGAGAATGTTATGATAGAGAATGCATTACAAAGCCCAGAAGAAGGAAGGTGAAACCCTCCGCTGAAAAACCGTAAAAATACAAATCCGAAAAAAATAACTGCCGCCTCAGAAAAACGGCCGGTTAACGCGCCTATACCTAATACTACAATAATTATTACTAGAGTATTGAGAACAATCGTCAAAGAAAACATTAGTACGTCTAGTGAAGAAGCCTGTTCATTGTTCTGCCTTATGAAATTAGCTATCCGTAATGAAAGTCTTGCGATCAACGGTTGTTCTTCCCCCTTAAGGAGTTAAATCTCTCGTCAATTTCTTTCATATTAAATTTGTAAGTAATGTATAATCCGATTAACGAAATCACGATAATCGACAATAGAATAGTTAGCAAATACTGATTCATATTGTTCGAAGATAAGCTAACTAATCCCAATTGACCTAGACTTACTGTACATACAAGTAACGTAGCAATAAAGATGTCCTTCGCTTGAATGTTTCTCTTTTGCAGTCGGAATCGATTCATAATAAACATAAAACCAAGCCTTTTCCTTTCAATAATATAGTAAATCAACATATTAACAAGGAAGGTAGTCATTGTCATGGCTTTAACGTAGATGGGCTGGTTGAGTAGTTCCTGCATTTCTACAATGCCTGTCCAATTAATTAGAAAGAGAATTATGCCTTGGATGGCGACATAAAGCAAGTACCCTGTTCCCCATATTAACGAAGAATATAAAAATGGAACTCTTAAAAGGAATGTTGATAGTATTATTGCTGTTCCAACGATACTCAAAGAGTAGAAATCTTTGTTCATTAAGATGTTGTTATGTATGATCATAACAACGATAAACATGAGCTGGATTACCAATAATCTTTTCCAATACAACGTTATAGGAATCCTATAAATCGCTAAAGACAACAAGGTGAATCCTGAAAAATCAATGAACGAAAAAATTAAATTAACCAAGGTTTGTAGGTCGAAAAACATATGTTCATTTCACCACTTTTATAGAGTCATAGTCTCAATGTACATCAAAAATTACAACTTGTCGAACACTAATTTCAGCCTTTTTTCATGATTTGTGAGTTTTCCCCAAATATTCGCTAGCTTATTAAAGTGCTGATGGGACCTGATAGTAAACGCTTACAACTATACCCATAAAATCTTTATGTAGCATGGTTGTATGGTCTTCTGTCAATACTTTATAAGGGAGGTATGTTTTAATGAAAACATTGGTTCGACCTGGAGCCTGGGTACTTCTTCTCATGGGTTTCGCACTAGTACTTGCCGCTTGTTTGAACGATCCTGAAAACAAGGAAGGGGACAAAACGACTCCTTCGACGGTGGAAACGCCCGTTGAGGAGGTCCCTCCGCCAGAGGCGCCTCAGACACCGGTAGAGGCGCCGGTGGAACTTCCAGAGACGAAGGAACTGCAAGTGGCCGTAGAGGGCGAAACAATGAACGTGCCGGCGTCTTTAACGAGAAGCGAGCTGGGCTATGCGTTCTATCTGCTGGAGGGCTTCGAATTTACGCCTGAGGAACCGGGCAAAGACATGGTCTTCCATAAGGAGTTCGGGGAGT
>NZ_DASQMZ010000060.1:0-49827 GCF_035645235.1 Paenibacillus sp. | reverse complement strand
GAGCGGCCTTGATTTGTATGGGCGTGTTGTGGGCGACGGGAACGGCGAAGACGTTGCTCGTCGCCGACCCGGGGACGATCGGAGCTTCCGTCTGGGGCGCTCTGCTGCTGGCGAAGGCCGCGTTGGTCGCAGGGGCGACGGCGATCGCCGCGACGATGCGCGCTCGTCTGCGCCGAGGAGCGCCGGGAGCGCCGGGGGTGCCGGGGGTGCCGGGCAAGGGCTGGCTGACGGCGGACTTCGCCGCGGCGGCCGCCATTGCGGCGATCGCCGCCGCGATGGCGCTTTCGTCCCCTTATTAGGAGCGCACGGAGTAGCACAAGAGGGAGAAACCGCCGTAAACGAGGACGGTGCAGAGCGCGATCGTCAAGTCGGGGTCGCTCGCCATAACGCCGAGCATCGGCCCCATCAGGCCGCTCATCACGCCGCTCGTCACGCCGGTCAGGAACGTCTGGTAATCGACCATGGCGCCGAAGAGGCCCCCGGCCACAGCGGCCGCCGCGGCGCTTAGGAGGGCCATCTCCGTGAAGGCAAGCGGGTAGAGCGTCCCGAGCAGCGCGCCGACCGAGATCCCCAAGACGCCGGCGGAGGTCATGGCCATATTCATGCCGAGATGGTATCCGATCAGCAATCGCCTTAAATATAGGAATCGGTATGCGGCCCCCGCCGCGACCGAATAGCTGATTAACAGCACCCAAGCCAGCGAAATCATAAGCGGAACGACCTCCCTTCCTTCCGATTTAATTCAACGTATGTTCGGGGTCGAACGCGTATGTCTATGACGGAATGGGGGAGGTTCGGACATGGAGAAGGAATTCACGCATCGGCTGAAGGATCAGGAAGGACTGACGTCGCCGGCAAGCAAACTGCCGTCCTTCGAGTTAAAGATGCTGCAACAGCACATCCACGGCGCGAATTTGCAGCGGCTCGGCGACAGCCTGCCGCATCGAAGGAAAGAGTTGATGTTAATTCGGTTTCTTAAGCACCGCCGGAATCAGCCGGTGGAGGTTTTTTATCGGGCAGGGGGCGAGCTGCAAGGCGTCATCGGGAAGGTTCACGCGATCGGCCGCGATTTCGCGGCGCTGACCACGCTCCGGGAGCGGATTTGGATTCCGTATGAGGCGATCGAATCCGCGCAGACGCCTTACGGGGTGCCGGAAGTATCGGGCTCGCATCAACACGTCCTTCTCGACGATGCGCTTCGCAGCCGGCTGCTGACGAATTTCGGGCGAACCGTCGCCGGACAGGAAGCGCTGCGGAGGCAGTTCTTCGAAGAGTCGTTGTGGGCGAACCTGAAGGACTGGAGGGGGACGCGAGTGCGGGCGGTGACGGACGGGGGAACCTACGTCGGCCGCATCGCAACGGCGACGCCGAAAGACATTACGTTAGTGCGGGGGTTCTGGGCATCGTTCCGCCGGACCCGTACGATCCCTCTTCGGGAGCTTCGCTGTCTTCGCACCGTTCGCGCGGCTTCCGCGCTCGTTCAGCTCGGCGAACGGCTCGCAGCGCTGGCGCGCCCCCGGGGGACGCCCGGTTCGCGGAAAGAACCATAGCGGCGTGAAGCAAAACAAGGAAGGGGCCGCGCGCGCAGCCCCTTCCTTGTGTGTCTCTTTTTCGTGCGTCCCCTTACTCCTCGTTCGACTTATGTCGGTTGCCCGAATCCGCGTGCACGACAATGACGCATGCCTCGTGCAACGAGACGTCCTTGCACTCGCGTTCCGCGCCGGTTTCGATACGGACGGCGTGCTCCTTCGCGTCTACAAGAACGCCTCGGACGTGCGGTTCCGACCGTTCCGTGCGGATCGCGACGCGGCAGCCGACGTATTGCAGCAGCTGGAGGAAGAGCGGAATGCCGAGGAACCGGTTCAGCAGCTCGGGTCGGCACGCCACCGTCTCGCCGAAATGCAGGACCAGCTGCATACGCAGGCAAGGATCGATCCCGCGCAAATCGTCCTCGTCCTCCCTCGGATTGGCATCGTGATGCTGCAGCGAGCAAATCCGCCCGTACGGGACGAGCAGCCGTTCCCCGACGGCATCCAACTGGATGAAATCCTTCCCGGCGGTCGTCAGCAGGCCGACAACCTCGCACTTGCCGGAAGGGTCATGCTCGGCCGCCGCCTCCGCAGGCTTGCAGTCGACTTCGACTCTGACGAGCGCCCCGCGCAGCGATGCGAAGTGCAGGCGCAGCTGGGCCAAATTTTCGTCGTCTCGCGGGTTGCCGAGCGCTCGCAGCAGCCGGTTCGCTTCCTCGATGCAAGCCCGAAGCCGCTCCAGCGCTTCCGGCGGCAGCCGGCCGTTCGGCGACCGGTAGCGAACGTTCTCCGCAGCGCGTTTTTCCTTCCGGCGCGTCATGGCTCGCACGCCTCCCGAACGTCTTGGCTCAGAGGCGCCAGCAGCGGGGTGTATTCGTCCAAGACGCGGAAGATGCCCCACACGCCAAGCTCGACGTCCCATCGAATGAGACCGGATCGGTACATGTAGTCGCCGGGAATCCCGAACATGCTGCCTGCGCCGAAATCCAAATAAAGATCGTCCGCGGTTCCGACCGAGATCGAATTGCGCACGGAGAGATGCCGCGAGTTCATATCGTCGGCCACGCGCTGCCAATGATGGCCGTGAAGCACGAAGGTGTGCGCCCTCGCCCGGTCGGCCGGGCAGACGAGACGGAAGACGATCGGGTCGCCGGGGTACGCAAGAAAGACGGGCGTCGCCGGATCCCCGTGGACCTTCGAACTGAACACCTTCGAGATATCCGGCTCTCGAAGCAGCCGGTGCCGGAACCGCTCCGACCGATAGTTGAAGCCTCGGCTGCCTTGGTCTTCGAAATCTTCGAGCTCGTCGACCGGCTCCTGAAAGACGGGCTCGGGATCGATAATGAGCCGGCCTTCCTTGTCGACGAGCCGAATCCCGTCTTGCATCGCGAGCACGAACTCCCGATATTCGCCGAGCAGCGGATTCGAGACGATGATCTGGCTGCCGGTCCGCACCTCCTCCCGCGTAACCGGGTCGAGGTATTTCGAGCCTCTGGGGGAGCCGACGAATACCCCGAACGCTCCGTGATGGCGATGGTTGCGCAGATCCGCCATGTCCCACAGGTTGCAAGCGCCCACTTCTACGTCGACATACCAACGATACGTAATGCATTCGCCCGGGCCGACGGTCTGATCGGGGTTGAAACCGACCGTCGCGCCGTCGGAGCCGTTCACGTCGTACAGCAGCAGCTGCGGGTGGAGCGAGATGCGATTCGATACCGGGAACGGCGTCTCGACGGGGACGAACGGATAACCATGGACGACGTCGTCCCGCAACGGCTCGAACAGGTGGTTGTACAGCGTAACTTCGATCAGCTCGCCTACGTTGCCTCGCAGGATCAGCGGCTCCGGATTCAGGGCGCCGGAGCGGATCGCCTCCACATCCTCCGCGAGCGCGAAGACGATGCCGTGAGGGTCGTGGTCGCCCGCCTCGTTATAGATAATCGGCGTCTGCATCGCGACGACCTCGTATTTGCGAACGGGCGCGTCCGCCGGAGCCGGGCAACCGGGATGCTCCGCGCGGGGCGGCGCTTCGCCGGTCGTCCGCGGCAGCGGCGTCGTCCGCGCCGGCGGGGGCGGTTGATCCCGCAGCGGCTTCAAGTGCGGCACCTCGCTCCCGTAGGTGCGAATCAGCCCCCAGAGCCCCAACCAAAGGTCGTCGACCGAGCCGAAGTGGTACAGCATATCGAAGTCGCCTTGACCGTCGATAAAGAACTCCAACGTATAATGCTCGGAGATGCCGATATGCTGGAACTGGATGAGGTCGGAGTCCAAATCCCGGCGCTCCTCGAACCAACGCTGTCGATGCAGGTTAAAGGAGTGCGACTCCTCGTGCGCGCCGTCCAGCAGCCGGATCCGAACGGAATCGCCGTTGTAGGTTTCCAGCATCGGCGTGACCGGGTCGCCGTGCATGTAGGAGCTAAAGACGTACGCGGGGTCGCAATCCGGCTTCCCGACGCGGAATTGCAGCGGCTCGTTCCGGTAGTTGATTCCCATGACGCCCGGATCCTCCTGGGAGCTGGGGAAGGGCGGCGGGTTCAGCGGGCACCCGTCCTTGTCGTACAGCAGCGCGAAGTCGTGTACGAACATCGTCAACTCCCGGAAGTCGGGGATGAGCGGGTTGGAGATGACGGCCTTCGTTCCGCATCGAATCGGCTTTTGCGTATACGGGTCCAGGTGCTTGGAGCCCCGCGGTTCGATGTTGATGGCGGCGAACACTCCGTGCTGCTGATGGGAATTCGCGAACATGTGGTCATGAAAGAACGTGCCGCGAAGCTCGACCTCGGAGTACCACTGGTAGGTGATCGTCTCGCCTGGCAGCACGGACGAATCGTAATTCCAGCCGACGTTGGCCCCATCGGACACGAGCGGATCGAACTTGACGAAGTGCACGTGCATCCCTGCCTCATAGGTGCGCTCCACGAGCTGGAACGCGTTGCCGCCGATCGTCTCAGGCAGCTTGTTCGTAAAGTGCAGGGTGACCCGCTCTCCCGCATTGGCGAAAATGACCAACGGCTCGGGCGACTTGCGCCCGGCCAGCACGTCCGCTTCGTCTTCGGCCAAGACGTACAACCGCCCTTGCGGATCGTGCCACCCCTCCTTGTTATAGACGATCGGCGTCTGAATCAGCGAGACGTGATATACCCGCTCGGGCGTCCCTATATCGGGGGCCGGATTGACGAATACTGCGCCGGGACGGGCGTTCGGCGCAAACTGGTTGATCTCCAGCTGCGTCGACTTCCGTCCTCCTTTAATTCCCAATGGAGGTCGAGGCGCCTTAAAGCCGACGATGCCCGGGATGAAGTTCGGAAAACCGGGCAATTCCCGCGTCGGCGCCGGCGGAGCCGGGCGGTCGGGCAGCGGCCGCAGCGGCTTGATCGGCGTCCCGTTCGGATAACACTGCCTGCCGTCCTGCAGCGTGTTGAACACGCGATGGAGTCCCCACATGCCTTCGTTGAAATGCGGGTACAGATGGCAATGAATGATCGCGTCCCCGAAAGCTCCTTGCAGGCTGCCCGCCCCGTAGAGCGGGGAAGCGGTGAAAGACGCCTGCGGCCCGATCGACAGCGAATCGACGACGTCCGAATCTTCGTCTTCTTGTTCGGCGAGCCATTGATGCACGTGATAGTGAAACACGTGCGTCTCCTTGACCCCACCGTGGATGACCCGAATCTTGACCGGATCTCCGACGTAGGACTTTAAGATCGGCGTGGCCGGGTCCCCGAACACCCAGGAATCGTGATGCACCTCTTCGCCTTCGCAATCCGGACAGACGACCCCTTCCTGCAAGAGGCGCATCCGATTTCGCATCGGCTCCGCCCGATAATTTATGGCGTGCGTAGCCTCGGGTTGGAGCGTATGCGGGTTGAGCGGTCGATCTCCGGTTAAGTCGTCCACTTCCATCTCGTCGTGAAAAAACCATGCATACTCCCGGTAAGACGGCAGCAACGGGTTATGCACGTCCGCATACAAACCGCTGCGAAGCGGACAGCCCGTCTCCGGATCGGTCCACCACGAGCCGCGAGGCTCCGCGATCAATGCGCCGAACAGTCCGTGGACATTGCTTCCCGCTTCGCTGGACAGCGTGTTCCCGAGGTCGGTGAACAGATAAATCCCTTCGTACAGAAGCTTCCACCGATACCGGACCGTCCCGCCGGGCGGGCAGGGCGGGGCGACCGAGCTCTCGTTGCAGCCGACCCATGCGCCGTCCGACGTCTGCACGTCGTATTCGGCTTTAACGATATGCATCGATGAGGCGAACGGAAGCTTGTTTTCGAACAGCACCTCGACCGTATCGCCGGCGTTGGCCCGAATCGTGAGCGGTTCGACCAAATCGACGGTGGAGAAGGGGTTGTCTGCCACGAGCTTGCAGACCAAATCCTCGTTTTCCTTGAGTACGTACATCATCCCGTTCGGATCGTGCTCGCCGTAATTGTTGACGACGATGCGAATCGGAATGGCCGCGATATGAAAAAACCGATGCACGTCCGTCCCCCCTTTCTTACCCTCGAATATCCGGGATGACGTGATGGCCGTCTTCGATAAAAAACACTTGCACCGTATCCAGATGGATGCGGAACCGTTCGCCGTCGAGCTCGTTAATGTTCGTGATTTCGACCTTCAGCTCCAAAAAATCGCCTTCCACTCCTTTAATCTTACCGACAAAGAGGAAGGGGAAAGATTCCTGCAGCAAAATTACCCGCTTGCCGATGCTTCGTTGAAACTTATCGCTGACGACGGTTTGCCGGATAGTATGGATATCCGGCCCTTCGTTCAGGTTTAATCGATTCGTCAAATCATCTCTGGATGCAGACATGGGCATGATCGCCTCCTTACGTTAACGGAATTTGCCGGTTGCAATCGAACGGAGCGAAATGGGTGATACGTTCGATCGGAAAGCTCAGCGGCGTCGGAAACCGGAAAAACGGGGCGTTCGTCATCTTGATGATGACCGGGTCGAGCGTGATGTACCCGTTCGTGACGGTCGAGACCGTGCCGCAAAACACGGGACGAAACGTCTGCCCCAATATGTTCAATTGCGTTGCGTTCGTAACGACCAGCACGCACCGGCCTCTTAAGTCCGCGAACATTTGGTTTTCAGGCAAAATGATATCGGTAGACGACATGCGGGCCCCCTCCTTTCAATGGTAAGTTATCTATCCATGATATGGAAAAGGGGGATTTAGGACTGTACTCCTATCCTCCCGAGTCCGTTTTCCGCGCGCGCCCTGTGCACGGGCATATTTCGAGCGGAGGGTACAGGTAGCCAGACCGGGAGGAAAACCGACGACATAAGGTAGGACATGACGAGGAAAGGAGGGGAAAAATATGTCGAATTGCGGTTGTAGAAAACAGCACGGCAGCCATCGCCGCCATCGCCACGGCGATCGCGGAGGCTGCGGGTGCGGGTGCGGCGGTCATGGGCACCACGGAGGCCATGGCCGCCATGGCGGCTGCGGCTGCGGGGGCCACCACGGCGGGCACGGGCACCACGGCGGTTGCGGTTGCGGCTGCGGGGGCCACCACGGCGGGCACGGGCATCACGGCGGTTGCGGTTGCGGCTGCGGGGGGCATCATGGGCACCATCGCCATTGCGGCTGTCGCAGTTCGTTCCCGATCCATTGCTCTCCGTTCGATCTTTGCGTTGATCGGCTGCGGGTTCGGCTTGCGCATCTCGGAGGAAATTTCGGCTTCGAGCTGCACCGTCACATCGGGTGCAACGTGGAGATCGAGGAAATGTGCGGAGACGCGGCACATACGCTGGAAGGGAAAATCTGCGGCGTCGGCGGAACCTTGGTGCACTTGAAGGTCAAATCGGACTCGTCCGGGAAGCGTCATGTCGTAAGCATCCCGATCCATCACATTTGTAAAGTGAAATGGTTGGATCGGAGATGCAACCCTTGTCATCGCGGCTGCGGCTGCGGGTGCTGCTGCGGCGACCACGACGACCACGACGACCACGACGACCACGACCACGACGACCACGACGACCACTGAGACGAACGCGGCGAAGAGGAGTAACGGCTGGAAAAAGGATTTGCGCTCGCCCCGGAACCGGGGCGGGCGCATTTCTTTTCGGCGATAGGCGAATGCCCGTGGTCCGGGGAGTAGCCCGGAATATGTTGTAATGTTCGCAAGTCGTTCATAGAAGGAGAGATCCTATGAAAATCCTCGTGGTGATGCCGGAGCAACTGCCGGTTCCGCCCATCCTGGGGGGCTCCGTCGAGTCGTGCGCGCATCACGTGTTTCGGCGAATGGCCCGGAGCGCGTCCGTGCGTCTCATTAGCCGAGCGCATCCGAAATTGCCGAGAATCAGCACTATGCAAGACGGCCGGTACACGATCGTCAGACTTCCGTACGGGAATCGCGGCACGTATCTACGAGCGGCGGTGCGGGAAGCGGCGGGTGGTTCGTACGATGTCATTCAAATCGAAAACCGGCCGACGTTCGTAGCGTCGTTCCGGAAAGCGTTTCCCCGTACCCCTCTGGTGCTGTCCCTTCACTCGTTGACGTTTATGTCCCGGCTCACCAAGAAGCAAGCGTACGACGTGCTGAGGCAGGTCGACGGCGTCGTGACGGTGGTGTCCTTCCTGGCGGATACGATGAAGAAGAGGTACCCGAAGTACGCGCACAAGTTTCATTCCGCCATCCTTGGGGTGGATACGGATCAGTTCCGCCCTCGGGACGAAGCGGTTCGAAGAAGGCTTCGCAGGAAGTGGAAGGTCGACGGGACGTACAACGTCTTGTTCGTCGGCCGGATCGTTCCCAAGAAGGGGCTGCACACGCTGGTGCGGGCCGTGGCGAAGGTGAAACGCAGTCACCCCCGCACCTGGCTTGTCGCCGTCGGCGCTTCCTGGCCGGGAAAACGCCGCGAGACGGCTTACATGCGTAAGGTGCGGCTGCTTTCGAAGCGGCTTCGCGTTCCGATTCGATTCACGGGGTACATCCCGCCTGCCCGGGTGCACCAAGCGTATCAATTAGGCGACGTCTTCGTCTGTCCCACCCAATACCGGGAAGGCTTCGCTACAGTAAACTCCGAGGCGATGGCCTCGGGGCTCCCCGTCATCGCTTCCAATCGGGGCGGTATTCGGGAAGTCATCCAAGGGGGACATACCGGGTTGCTTGTGTCGTCTTACAAGAGTCCGGGGGCGTTCGCGGCCGCGATCCTGCGATTAAGACGTTCTCCCGAGCTGGCTAGCCGTCTTGCGAACGCGGGACGCAAGGCCGTGGCCGAGAACTTAAGCTGGGACAGTACCGTCGGCTCGCTTCGAAGGCTGTACCAGACGCTGTTATATTGAAAGTTTATTCCTTAGTATTCTACTGGCGGAAGGAATGCTATTCTGGATAGAACAACGGGTTTAAAGCTTGGGGAGGAAGGGGCTAGGATGGACGTCGAAATCGTGCTGCTCGCGGGCGGACAAAGCCGGCGCATGGGCAAAGAAAAGTGGCTGCTCCCCCTCGGCGGGGAGCCGATGCTCGGCCGGCTGGCGGATGCGTTCGCCCCGCTGTCGGACGCGCTCTCGGTCGTGCTGCCTTGGCAAGCGGACGAGGCGCTTCGCGATCGGGCGAAGGCCGCCGTCGGGGCGGACCGGCCCGTACGGTGGCTTACCGATGCGGAGCCGTCGGCCGGGCCGCTCGCCGGCCTTGAGGCCGCGCTGGCAGACGCTCCCCGGACATGGACGTTCGCGGTCGCCTGCGATCTGCCGTTCGCGCGGCCGGCGCTGGCTCTAGCGCTGCTCGAGGCGGCGGCGGGGGCGAAGGCGGATGCGGCGCTGCCGCGGCGGGGCGGTCGTCTGCACCCGCTGTTCGCCGCGTATCGTACGGAAGCCGCAGCCCCGTCGCTTCGCGCTTACCGGGCGTCCGGCGGCCGGAGGGCGACGGAATGGGCGAGCATGCTGAAGCCTGTCGTCTTCGAGGAGGCCGACGTGGCCGTCTATGATCCGGACGAGCTGGCTTTGTTCAACATGAACACGCCGGAGGAGTACGAGCGCGCCGCGCGGTACGTCGACGGCCGGCGTTAAGCCGCTTGGAGCCGCCGCGTAGACGGCCTGCCAAGACCCGGGGAGTTATTGTATAATCGGACACATACACAACGCTTGCATCGGAGAACGGGGGACGAAACATGTTGCGCATTTTAGTTTTCGCGGGATTGGCCGAAGCGGTCGGCGCCCCGCAGGTTCGGCTGGAGCTGGCGCTGCCGGCTCGCGTCGAGGACGCGAAGCGCGCGTTCGCGCTCGCGTACCCGGCTGCGGCCGAGCGACTTGCGTCTTGCTTCGCCGCGGTCAATCACGAGTTCGCGGAGGACGGCGCTTGGATTCAAGAGGGCGACGAGGTGGCGTTCCTGCCGCCGGTAAGCGGCGGATGACGGCCTCTGGGGAAGGGCCGGATCGGTTTCGCCGCCGGGCGGTTTCCGTCGAGGAGGCGCGCCGGCGGGTGATGGACGCGGTGCGTTCGCTTCCCGCGGAGCGGGTCCCGCTGCTCGACGCGCTCGGCCGCTTCGCGGCGGAGCCCGTCGCCGCGCAGGAGCCGCAGCCGCACTTCCGCCGTTCTGGGGTTGACGGTTACGCGGTGCGCGCGGCGGATACGGCGGGGGCGACGAGCGCCGCGCCGGCGGCGCTGCGCGTCGTCGGCGCCGTCGCTTGCGGCGACGTGCCCCGCTTCGCGGTAAAGCGCGGAGAAGCGGCGCGCATCATGACGGGCGCCATGGTGCCCGAAGGCGCGGACGCGGTCGTGATGCTGGAGCAGGCGGACGAGGCGGCGTCCGCGCACCTTGGCGGCGACGCGCCGATCGTCAAGCTGCGTCGCGGCGCCGCGCCGGGCGCGAACGTCAGCGCGATCGGCTCCGACCTAGCGGCGGGGGCGGTCGTCGCCGCGCCCGGGGAACGCCTCGGGCCGGCGCGGCTCGCGGCGCTGGCCGCGGTCGGCCGCGCCGACATTGCCGTCCATCGGCGTCCGCGGCTTGCGATCGTGCCGACCGGCAGCGAGCTGCTCCCCGCGACGGCCCCGCTCGCGCCTGGGAAAATACGAAACAGCAATGCCGTATTGGTCGCTTCGCTGGCATGCGCCGACGGGGCGTTCCCGGTCGCTTACGATCCGGTGCCGGACGAGCCGGGCGCGCTCGCGCGGACGCTGGAGCGCGCCTTCGAGACGGCCGACGTCGTCGCGACGATCGGCGGCGCGTCCGTCGGCGATTACGACGTCGTCGGCGACTATTTGCTTTCGACGGAGGTCGAGCTGCTCTTCAATAAAGTGGCGATGCGGCCAGGCAGCGTGACGTCGGCCGGCGTCCGCGGCGGGAAGCTGCTCGTCGCGTTATCAGGCAATCCGGGCGCCTGCGCGGTCGGCGCCGAGCTGCTGCTCCGCCCCGCGCTGCGCGCGCTGCAGGGCAGCGCCGCCCCGGCGCCGGCGCGCTCGTCGGCCGCGCTGGCGGAGCCGTTCGAGAAGACGAACGCCTATCCGCGCTATGTGCGGGGGCGGTGCTGGAGCGAGAACGGGCGATTGTGGGCCGCGGCCTCGCCGGGGGACCGTTCGGATCGGCAGGAGCCCGGTCTCGGCGCGGATTGCTTCGTCGTCATCCCGCCAGGCGGGACCGGCACTCCGGCGGGAACGATCGTCGACATCGTTCCGCTCGATTGGGAAGGGAGGGGGCGCGCATGACCGCGCAGCCGCGGTGCCCGCGCGTCGTGCAAATCGTCGGGTACAAGAAGACAGGCAAGACGACGCTGCTTTGCCGCCTCATTGAACGGTTCGCGGCGGAAGGGCTGCGCGTCGGCGTCGCGAAGCACGACGGCCACGAATTCGAGCCCGACGTGCCCGACACCGACACCTGGCTGCTGCGTCGATCCGGCGCGGTCATGACCGCGATCGCTTCCGACGCCCGAACGGCCTTCTTCGAAAACCGCGGCGCGCCGCTGGACGAGTTGGTTTCCCGCATGGCCGCGTCGGACCTCGTGCTCGCGGAAGGGTGGAAGCGGGAACGATACCCGAAGCTCGCGCTCGTCCATTCGGACGCCGACCTTCCGTTGCTCGCGTCGCTTGACGCCCTGGCGGGCGTCGTCAGCTGGAACCCGGCGCTGCGCCGGGCGTGGGCGTCTTCGCAGGCTGCCCTCGAATACGCCGCGCTCCCGATCTTCGATTACGAGGACATCGCGGGCATCGCCGCCTTCATCCTTCGCCTTGCGCAAGGGGACTAGCAAGCCGACTTCATTCCGACCGTAGCTCCGCTGCCCTTTATCGCCTGTTTCCCTCAGCTCAGCGCTTCCGCTTCTACATCGAATTCGTCGCTGAGCAGAAGGAAACAGAATCGAAAGACGGCCCCCATACGCCCCCCGAAACCGCATGGGATCCCATGCGGTTTTTTTTGTCCCAAAACAAACAAATCTATACAAAATCAAACCGAAACGGTATTATAGATACAGGAGCGAACACCAAAACCTGATCGGGAGGCGTTAACATTATGGAATTTCGTCAAGCGGCCACGGCCGAGGCTACGAAGAGCTACGATACGGAGAAGCTGCGCAAGGAATATTTGGTCGAGTCGTTGTTCGTCCCGGGGGAGCTGAAGCTCGTCTACACCCACGTAGACCGATACATCCTCGGCGGCGCGGTGCCGACGGGCTCCGCCGTCGCGCTCGAGGTCGACCTGAAGCTGATCGGCGCGAACTTCTTCCTGGAGCGCCGGGAAATCGCGGTCGTCAACATCGGCGGCGCGGGCACGGTGACGGCGGACGGCGTCGATTACGCGATGGACAACAAGGATTGCCTCTATATCGGACGCGGGACGCAATCGGTTGCGTTCGCGAGCGCGGACGCGGCGAACCCGGCGAAGTATTACCTCGTCTCCGCGCCGGCGCATACGACGTACCCGACGGTGAAGGCGGCGATCAACGAGGCGGCGCCGACGCATCTCGGCAGCATCGCGAACTCGAACGAGCGCACGATCTATAAATATATTCATGACGACGGCATCAAGAGCTGCCAGCTCGTGCTCGGCATGACGCTGCTGAAGCCGGGCAATATGTGGAACACGATGCCGTCGCACACGCACGAGCGCCGCTCCGAAGTATATTTGTATTTCGACATGCCGGAGGACGGCGTCGTGTTTCATATGATGGGCGAACCGCAGGAGACGCGCCACCTCGTCGTCCGCAACGAGCAGGCGGTCATCAGTCCGAGCTGGTCGATCCATTCCGGCGTCGGAACGAGCAATTACACGTTCATCTGGGCGATGGCGGGAGAAAATCAGTCGTTCTCGGACATGGACATGATTCCGATGCAGTCGTTGCGGTAGCGCGAAGCGATGCTGGCCGTACAACGACACGAACATATTTTGCGCCAGCTGGAGCGGGATCGCACGGTGAAGGTGGCGGAGCTTTCCGCCGCCCTCGGCGTGACGGAGAAGACGGTGCGGGAGGACTTGGAGAAGCTCGAGGAGAAAGGGCTGCTCCGGCGCATCCACGGCGGGGCGGTAGCGGCGGAAGAGGGCGCGCCGATGCTGCCGCCGCCCGTGCCGAATACGGACTATCCGGCGGAAAAGGCGAGCATCGCGGCGCGAGCCGCGGCGGCGATCAAGCCGGACGACATCGTCGCGCTGGACGGCGGCAGCACGACGCTTGAAATCGCGCGGCTGCTGCCGAACGCGCCGCTCACGGTCGTAACGAACGATCTGTATATCATCGCGGAGCTCGCGCGCAAAGACCGGATCCGCCTCGTCGTGCCCGGCGGGTACCGCGAACGGAATTTGCTCGTCGGCGCCGAAGCGGTCGAATTCGTAAGAGGTCTCAACATCCATAAAGCGTTCATGTCGGCGACGGGCATCCACCCGACGTTCGGTTTGACGGTATTTACCGGCACGCAGCTGCCGATGAAGCGGGCGCTCGTGGAGACGGCGCGCATCGTGCATTGCGTGGCGGATCACAGCAAGTTCGGGCGCGGCGCGCTCGTTACGTTCGCGCAGCTGTCCGAGGTCGCTTCGATCTTCACCGACGACAAGCTGCCGCCGGACGTCGCGGCGGTGTACCGCGCGAGCGGCGTCGTCGTCGATACGGGAGATCAATCCAAGGGAGGAAGAGGGCAATGAGTTCGTTGTTCGATCTTACGGGGCGGGTCGCCGTCGTCACCGGCGCGGGCCGCGGCCTCGGCCAGGGGCTGGCGCTCGGGCTCGCCGAAGCGGGCGCCGATCTGGCGCTCGTCGTCAACAAGACGGCGCCGGACGAGACGGCGAAGGCCATCGAGGCGCTCGGGCGCAAAGCCGTCGTCATTACGGCGGATTTGTCGACGGAGGCGGGCGCGGCCCGCGTCGTCGCCGAGACGCTCGAAGCGTTCGGGAAGGCCGACATTCTCGTCAATAACGCGGGCATTATCCGCCGCACGCCGGCCGCCGAGCACGCCTATTCCGATTGGCAAGCGGTGCTGGACGTGAATTTGAATTCCGTCTTCCTGCTCAGCCAGTCGTTCGGGCGGGAGATGATCAGAGCCGGCTACGGCAAGATCGTCAATATCGCCTCGATGCTGACGTTCCAAGGCGGGATCAACGTGCCCGGATATACGGCGAGCAAGCATGCGGTCGCGGGGCTGACGAAGGCGCTCGCGAACGAATGGGCGGGCAAGGGCGTCAACGTGAACGCGATCGCCCCCGGTTATATGGCGACGGACAATACGGAGGCGCTGAGGAACGACGAAACCCGAAACCGGCAAATTCTCGAGCGCATCCCGTCGGGACGATGGGGGACGGCGGAGGATATGAAAGGGCCGGTCGTCTTCCTCGCCTCGCGCGCGTCGGATTATATGAGCGGACACGTGCTGTGCGTCGACGGCGGCTGGATGACGCGATAAGCAACGCGAAACCAATCGAATCGAGTCGATTTTCGGAAAGCGCCTTCGGGCGCTTTTTCCATTGCTTCCATTGTTTTTTTGGACGGGCGGTGTAACTTTTTGGCTCTCGGTTGCGTCTTAGATGTAGTGCAATCGGCATAGGAGGGACTAAATACAGATGGAGAAGGAAAATCCGGGACAGCGGGGACCGGCGCCCGGGGCGTCGGAGGCGGGGACGCGGGCGCCCGAGCGGCCGCTGCTCGCGGTGCGCGGCGCCGAGCGGACGTTCCAGGTCGGCGGACAGCGCATTCCGGTGCTGAAGGGCATCGATATGGAATTGCGACCGAACCAGCTCGTGATGCTAAGAGGCCGTTCCGGCTCGGGCAAGACGACGCTGCTGAATATGCTCGGCGGTCTGGACGTGCCGACGAAGGGCGAAATCATGTTTCACGAGCATGCCTTCCATCAGCTGGGCGATGAAGAACGGACCGCGATTCGGCGGGAGAAGATCGGATTCATTTTCCAAACGTACGCACTTATGCCTCTATTATCCGCATGGGAAAACGTGGAGCTTTCGCTTCGCATGGCGGGGACGCCCCGCGGCGAATGGAAGGAACGCGTCGCGCAATGCCTCGAGCTCGTCGGGTTGACGAAGCGGGCGGACCATCGCCCGTACGAGTTGTCCGGCGGCGAGCAGCAGCGGGTCGCCATCGCGAAGGCGATCGCGCATCGGCCGATGCTGCTGCTCGCGGACGAACCGACGGCGGAGCTCGACAGCCAGATGGGCGCGCAGGTGATGTCCGTCTTTCGGGAAATTATCGCGACGGAGAACGTCACGATCTGCATGACTACACACGATCCTACGATTTTGGAGGTTGCCGATCATGTTTACGAAATGGTGGACGGTCGATTCAAAGCGTCGTAATTTCGCGGGACGCGTCGCGTTGTCCGCATGCTTGGCCGCCGCGCTCGCCGCGACGTCGGGCTGCTCGCTCTTGCCCAAGGAGGATATGGAAGAGGTGCTGCCGACGATCACGCCGCCGAAGCTGTCCGAGAAGCCGACGTACGAGGTGCTCACCCAGACGATCGAGACGAAGTCGCAAGGGATCGGCAAAGTGATGTCGCTGCGCGAGGAAAATTTATTTTTCACCGGCAACGGCGGCGCCGCCGGCGGAAGCTTTCGGGTGAAGGAAGTCCACGTGACGTCCGGCCAGACGGTGGAAGCGGGAGAGCCGATCGCCGTGCTGGACGTGGCCGATAAGGAGCGGGAGCTGCGCCGGGCGCGGCTGGAGTTCCGCCAGGAAGAACTAAAGATGATCGAAATCCTTCGCAAATCCGACGAGTACGAGCCCGAGGAGCTGGAGCAGCTGAAGATCGACTTCGAGCTGAAGCGCACCACGATCGTGGAGCTCGAGGAGACGGTCGCGAACGCGCAGCTGACGGCGCCGTTCGCGGGCGTCATCGTCTCGCTGAAGGTGAAGGCGGGCGATACGGTCGAGCCGTATAAGCCGGTGGCCGTCATCGCGGATTTGTCGGAGCTGGCGGTGGCGGCGAAATTTTCCAGGGACGACCTGAAGAGCATCGCCGTCGGGATGGACGCGATCGTCGCGATCAGCGCCGCGGGCGAGCACCGGGGCAAGGTGTCGCGCCTGCCGACCGCGGAGGAGACGAACAACGGCGGCAATCCGAACGGCCAGCCGGCGGAGGATACGGTCGACAACTACTTGCTCGTGGAGCTCGACAAGTGGCCGGAAGGCGTGACGCGAGGTACGCCGCTGAGCGTGACGGTCATCACCGACCGCATCGAGAACGCCGTCGTCATTCCGCCGGCCGCGCTCCGGAGTTACAACGGACGCAGCTACGTGCAGGTCGTCGACGCGGAAGGGAACAAGGCGGAGATCGACGTCGAGGTCGGAAAACAAACGCCGACGCAAGTGCAGATCGTGAAGGGGCTCGAGCCCGGGCAGAAAGTAGTAGGTCGCTAATGGGACTGCTGCTGATTCGTTTTTTATATCGGAAAATGTGGAACACCCGCTGGCTGACGATTTCGACCTTGATCGGCTTGATCGTCGCGGTCGCCTTCACGACCAGCATTCCGATGTACTCGGACGGCGCGCTCAAGCGCGTCGTCTCCTCTTCGCTGCGGGAAAACAGCGACGGCTTCCCCGCCGGCTCGCTGCTGATGCGATACCAAGCCACCGGCAGCGATAAGGCGGACCTGGCGGCGTTCGCGGACGTGAAGCGATTCATAGAGGAGGACGTGCCGGCGCGCGTGGGCTTTCCGTTCGCTGCGTACGTGCAACAGCTGTCCATCCGCGGCGCGCAGCTGACGGTCGTCGATCCGACGAAGGTCGACCCGAGCAAGCGCCGGCAAATGACGATCGCCTCGATGAGCGACTTCGCGGCGCATGCCGAGCTCGCGAACGGCGTGCTGCCGTCGCCGACGCCGCAAAGCGGCGTCATCGAAGCGGTCGTGCTGGAGGAAGGCGCGTTCCGCAACGCGTTCCGGGTCGGCGACGAGTTCGACTATCCGGCGTTCGGCAGCAGGGAGCCCCTCCGGGTGAAGGTCGTCGGCACGTTCGTGCCGAAGGACGACACGAGCCCGTACTGGTACCAAGGCCTGGAAGGGCTCGTCAATACGCTCGTCGTCGACGAATCGCTCATGATGAACGAGCTGCTGACGAAGCGCGGGCTGCCGATCAACCTGGCGACCTGGTACTATGCCTTCGATTTGCGGGAAATTCAGACGAGCGACCTGGCGCCGCTCTCCGGCGCGTTGTCGCGGCTCGATATCGAGCTGTACCAGCATTTGCAAGGCACGCAGGTCGACCTGTCGTTCCGCGAGATGCTGCAGGATTTCCGTGCGCAAAGCTTGCAGCTGCAGCTGCTGCTCTTCACGCTGGCGGCGCCGATGATCGCGATGGTGTTTTATTACATCTCGATGAACGCCAAACAGGCGCTCGACCGGCAGAAGAGCGATATCGCGGTGCTGCGCAGCCGCGGCGGCGGAACGAAGCAGATTATCTGGATGTATATTTTGGAAGGTATACTATTGGGCGGCGTCGCGCTCGTAATCGGGCCGATGCTCGGGTGGTTCATGGCGAAGAGCATCGGTTCCGCGAGCGGCTTCCTGACGTTCGTCGATCGGCAATCGATCCCGGTCGGCTTCGGTCTGGAGGCGATGCTGTACGGCGTCGCCGCCGTGCTCATCGCGCTGGCGTCGACGGTTATCCCGGCGGTGCAGGCGGCGAGATCGTCGATCGTCGGCCTCAAGCAGCAGATGGCCCGCGCGAACAAACCGCCGGCTTGGCAGCGCTACTTCTTCGACGTGCTGCTGATCGGCGTCGCCGGCTACGGATGGTATTTGTTCCGCGAGCGGCAGATGATTTCCATGCAGACGGGGCTCACGTCCGATCAGCTGCAAGTGCAGCCGACGCTGTTTTTCGTGCCGGCGCTGGCGATTTTCTCGATCGGATTGTTTTGCCTCCGGTTGTTCCCGCTCATCTTGAAGCTCTTCAATTGGCTGGGACGTTCGTATTTGCCGGTGCCGCTGTACTTGACGCTTACGCAATTATCCCGTTCTTCCAAGTCGTATTATCCGCTCATGCTGCTGCTGATTTTGACGCTCGGCTTAGGCGTGTACAACTCGGCGGCGGCGCGGACGATCGACTTAAATTCGACCGAGCGGACGTTATACCAATACGGTACCGACGTCGTCGTGCAGACCGTATGGGAAGGCTTCGTCGAGTCGAGCGGGCCGCCGCCGCAATCGCAAAATCCGGGCGGGCAGCCCGGCGAACAACCCGGCGGGCAGCCCGGCGGTCAGCCGGGAGGCCAGCCCGGCGGCCAACCGGGAGGCCAACCGGGAGGTCAGCCGGGAGGCCAGCCCGGCGGGCAGCCCGGAAGCGGGGCGCCGCCGATGCAGCAGGTGTTTTACATCGAGCCGCCGTTCGAGGTGTTCGAGGAGCTGCCGGGCGTCGAGCATGCGGCGCGCGTCCTGCAGACGAGAGGCAACGTCGTCATCTCGGGCAAGTCGATCGGCCAAGGCAATATAATGGGCATCGACAACGACAAATTCGCGGAGGTCGCCTGGTGGCGGAACGACCTGTACCCGGCGCACCCGTACTTGTACTTGGATTTGATGGGGGACTATGAACAAGCGTTGATCATCCCGCAGAAGATCGCCGACAAGTACCAGCTCAAGCCCGGCGATCTGGCGTCCATCAGCATCCAAGGGCAGCTGGTCGAATTCGTCATCGTCGGCACGCTGCCGTATTGGCCCTCGCAGTATCCTGACGTGACGCCTTTCTTTATCGCGAATCTGGAATATATTTACGATCAGGTGCCGATCATCCCGTACGAGGTGTGGCTGAAGATGGAGGACGGCGCGCGCGTGACGCCGATCGTCGAAGAGCTGCAAGCGAAAGGCATCGCGCTCGCGTCGGTGAAGGACGTGCGGAACGAGCTAATCGTGCAGCAGAAGCATCCGGCGCGGGGCGGCGTTTTCGGGATATTGAGTTTAGGGTTCTTGGTTTCCGTCATCATTTCGTTGATCGGTTATATCTTGTACTGGTTCTTCAATTTATCGAGCAGGGTCGTGCAGTTCGGCGTGCTTCGGGCGATGGGCTTGTCGCGGCGGGGGCTGACCGGCATGCTGTTTCTCGAGCAGGCGTTCACCGCCGGGCTTTCCATCGCGCTCGGCCTTACGATCGGCCGGGTGGCAAGCCTCCTGTTCCTGCCGTTCCTGCAAACGACGGAAAGCGCCGCCAGCCAGGTGCCGCCGTTCCGCGTCGTCTTCGAGGCGGGCGATACGTATCAGCTGTACGGCGTCGTGCTCGTCATGGTCGCGCTCGGCGCGGGCCTGTTGCTGACGCATATCCGGAGGCTCCGGGTGCATCAAGCGGTGAAACTCGGAGAGGAGCGGTAACCGATGATTACATGCGAAGGACTCGTAAAAATTTACAAGACGGACGAGGTCGAGGTCGTCGCTCTGCAGGGCTTGAACTTAACGGTCGAGCGCGGGGAGATGATGGCGATCATCGGCAACTCCGGCAGCGGCAAGTCGACGTTCATGAACATTCTCGGGGGCCTCGACCGGCCGTCGGCCGGGACGGTGAAGGTCGGCGAGTGGGATTTGCTGAAAATCAGCGACGAGCAGCTCGTCGAATACAAACGAAGCACGGTCGGCTTCGTCTGGCAAAACAACGCCCGCAACCTGCTGCCGTACCTGACCGCGCTCGAAAACGTCGAAATGCCGATGATGCTCGGCGGCAAGCTCGACCGCTCGTACGCGAAGCAGCTGCTCGAGTGGGTCGGATTGAAGGAGCGGATGAACAATAAGCTCCATCAGCTGTCCGGCGGCGAGCAGCAGCGCGTGGCCATCGCGATTTCCCTCTCGAACCGGCCGAAGCTGCTGCTGGCCGACGAGCCGACCGGCTCGGTCGATTCCGCGACCTCGGATCGCATTATGGATATTTTCCGCACGTTCAACCGCGAGCTCGGGGTGACGATCGTCATCGTCACCCACGACCTTGAGCTGGCGGGCAAGGTGGACCGGGTCGTCGCGATTCGAGACGGTTTAACGAGCACAGAATTTATTAAGCGCAACCCTGAGCTCGATTCCGCCGTCTATAATAGCGATACCGTTCGACGGCGCACGGTGAAGGAAGAGCACGAAGCGTACGTTGTCATCGACCGTGCCGGTCGATTGCAAATTCCGAAGGAATATTTGGAAGCGCTCGGGATCGGAAATAAAGCGTCGCTGGAGTTCGACGGAGAGAAGATTGTCATTAAAGCACCTAAAGTATTGGAGGGGAAAGTATGAAGCTTCAACCAGGCAAGTCGAAGCTTACCCGCGGGCTCACGGCGACGATGGCGGGCGTACTCAGTTTGTCGGCGCTGGCTGCGTGCACGCCGAAGGAATCGCAAACCGATAACACGGAGCGCGTATTGCGCATCGCGACGCTGCAAGGCTACGGCGCGGACGACGAATGGTTCCGCCAGCAGTTCACGGAGTTGTACGAATTCGCGAACCCGAACGTAAAGATCGAGATCATTCCTGCGGTCGATCACAACATGTACCGGTATTCCGCGCCTCCCGAGGGGGAAGAGCAGAAGGATCCTCTGGAGGAGCTTAAGAAGCTCATGCAGGGCGACAACCCGCCCGATCTCGTCATGATGGAGTTCAACAATCTTGCCGAGCTCGTGAACGAAAATTTACTTATGCCCTTGGACCCGCTCATTACGGCGGATAAGTTCGACACGAGCAAGATCGTGCCGACCGTGCTCGACGGGATCAAAGAATCCGCGCCGGACGGCAAGCTGTATGCGCTCGCGCCGCTGTTCAGCTCCTCGGCCTTGTTCTACAACAAGAAGATGTTCCAGGACGCAGGCGTCGCGTTCCCGACCGACGGCATGACATGGGACGACATGTTTAACTTGGCGCGCCAATTGTCTGGCGGCGAGGGCGAAAACCAAAAATACGGCTTCTCGTTCTCGACGTACCAGGGCGGCGACTCGTTCTTCGAAATGCAGATGTACACGCAGCCGCTGCAGCTGAGCTACTACGATCAGACGGGCGATAAGATGGCCGTCGATTCGGACAGCTGGGAGAAGGTGTGGCGGACGATAGTCGAGCTGCGCGACGAAGGAGTCCTCCCGGGACCGCCGAACTACGAGCAGATGCCGATGAAGGAGCCGGGACCGTTCGATTGGGATAACTTCTTGTCCGGCCGCACGGCGATGGCGATTTCGAGCTATTATTATATCAACGAGCTGATCAATGCGAATCGGATGGCGGAGACGAACGACAATCTCGACCCGATCGAGTGGGACGTCGTTTCGATCCCGACGCATCCGGAAGCGCCGGGCATCGGCGGCCAAATTTATTTGCAAGGCATGATGGGCATCAACGCGAAAGCGCAGAACGACAAGGACGCTTGGGAGTTTCTCAAGTTCGTCAACGGCGACGATTGGGCGCGCCTGAAGTCGCGCAGCCAAAGCACGCTCGTCGCGAACAAGGATTATTTGCAGCCGAAGGAAGGCATGAGCTATAACATCGAAGCGTTCTACCAGCTCAAGCCGGCGCCGATCTTAGACGAGATGGAAATGTACCGGAAATACCCGAACATCTATATGGTGCAGTCGATCGGACAGCAGAAATTCCAAGAGGTGCTGAACGGGGACAAAGACGTGCGGCAGGCGCTGAAGGAATGGCAGACGGAGGGCGACGCGATGCTGCAGCAGATGCGCGACGATCCGAACTTCCAGCCGAACTGGGGCGAGCCGATGCCGATGCCGATGCCGATCGACCCGCCGATGATCAAGGGCGCGGTAGAAGGGGAAGTCGTTCTGGAAGAATAATTAAATGGGAAGAAAGCTGCTTCGCCCCTCGCGGGCGGAACAGCTTTTTTTTACCCATGGCGGCCGGGCGCGGGATAGGCGCGTAGCGCTCACCCCTGCCCCTGCAGCAGGAACGTCTGATGCGCGGTCCAAGCGCCGTTGTCGGTTTGATACAGCAGATGGAGCCGATCGACGACGAACGGGAAATCGAGCGGGACCGGGCGCAAGCTGGCGTAAATATCGTGCATCTCGTCGCCCCCGACCTCCTGCGCGACGGTCAGGTGCGGCGCGAAGGTATACTTGCGTTCGCTCAGGGCGAGCGGCCCCTGGCAAACCGCTTCGTGCAGCTTCGCGAGCGGCTCGGGACGCTCCGGCGCCATGTAGACGACGTTCGACACCGGGTAAAACGTCGAAAAACGGTTCAGCCGCACGGAGAACGGCGCGTGCTTCGCCGAGACGGCCGTCAGCCAGGACACCGCCTGCTTGAGCGACTCCTCGTCCCAAGCTTCCGCTTCCCGGATCGTAAGATGCGGCTGGATGAGGGTGTAATGCGGGTCGAATCGCTTGCGGTAGCTGTTCGCCGCGTCCTGCACGGCCTTCGGAGGGAAGACGACGATACCGAAATTCATGAGCGCGCCTCCTTCGCAGTTTTCCTTATTATACCGCAACCCTTCACTTTCATAAGGAGAAAATTCAGACGCCGTGATATAATGGTTCGTACGAACGAGAGGAGGATATCCGCATGAAACAGACCGTGCACAGCCGGGTCATTCACGAAGCGGTGCTGCGCAAGCTGGAGCGCCGCGGCGTTCGATTGGAGGATATCGCGGAGATCGTCCTGGAGATGCAGCGCCCGTATCACCCCGACCTAACGATCGGGAGCTGTCTGGACAGCGTCGCGGCGGTGCTCGAGAAACGCGAGATGCAGCATGCGCTGCTCGTAGGCATCGAACTCGACGAGCTGGCGGAGCAGGGGAAGCTGTCCGAGCCGCTGCTGTCCCTCGTACGCGCCGACGAAGGGTTATTCGGCTGCGACGAGACGCTGGCGTTAGGCTCCGTCCTAGGATACGGAAGCATCGCCGTGACCACGTTCGGACATCTCGACAAGCATAAGATCGGCATCATCAAGAAGCTGGACACGAAATCGGGGCAGGGCGTTCATACGTTCCTCGACGATCTGGTCGCGAGCGTCGCCGCATCGGCGGCGGGGCGCATCGCCCATCGCGCGCGAGACGAGGAGGAGCGGTCCGCGGACGCGGAAGCGGCGGCCGGCGCGGAGGAGAGCGCGTAAACGAACGCAAGCCTAATGCATGGAAAGACGGCTTCGGGGGCACCCTGAGAACACAGCATTATCATCGGGAGCGTGTTCTCATGGCATGGGTGTACTGGGGCCGTCTTTATAATACGAAGTTTCAAGCGAGCTGCCTCGCGAAACGGATGGAAGAAGATTGGTGGATTTACGGCTACGAAAGCCCGCAGACGGTCGAAATTTTTTGTTCGAAAAAGGGTCGCTACGGCGTCCGATATATGCTCTGAGGCTTGACGGGGCGAACGCGATCGGGTATATTAATTTATGGTTCACTTTTTTATAGAAGATGGCGCGGGGTGGAGCAGTCCGGTAGCTCGTCGGGCTCATAACCCGAAGGTCGCAGGTTCAAATCCTGTCCCCGCAACCAATTTTTTTGTAAGGGCCTTTAGCTCAGTTGGTTAGAGCGGTCGGCTCATAACCGATTGGT
This sequence comes from Paenibacillus sp., assembly GCF_035645235.1. Lineage (GTDB taxonomy): Bacteria > Bacillota > Bacilli > Paenibacillales > YIM-B00363 > Paenibacillus_AE. Next base: position 26,408 of record NZ_DASQMZ010000060.1, on the reverse strand, counting down.
CACAGGTTCGAGTCCTGTAGGGCCCATAAACCCGTAAATCCTGTCCCATAAGGGAATCCGAACTTATACAACCCGCCTTCGGGTGCTCGCTGCGAGCTCCCGAAGGCGGGTTTATTCGTAAAGAAAAAGCCCGTCGTTTTACGACGAGCCGTATCGATTCAAGATGTCCGATAATTGCTTCTTTAAAGAAAGTAATACGTCCATATTTTCGTGAAGCAGCGCTCTCTCGTTCCTAAGTTTTCTTCTATTCCTTAGAAGCTGAATTAATAATGTTCTCTGCTCATTCGTTAATTCCAGAGCACGTTTGGCAAGGTGATAAGTCTCTTTACGCTCTACCATGTAGGCGATCTCCCTTCTAAGACCGGAAGGGAAGATCTCACTTACTAGTCTAACACAGATTCAAGAATATTCATAATTATCAATAATTAACGTATTGCTTGGCAAACGAAACCCACCGCCCGGCGGCAAGCCGTCCGTACGGTGGGTTGGTCGAAACAAACTGCTATTTGCGTTGCTTCGGGCTGCCGGAACCGTCGGGCATCAGCTCGCGGTCCAGCTTATCCTCCTCGCCGACGATGCCGAAGTCGTTCTTCAGCTCGGGAGGGCGATTATTCATCAACTGATCGTCCTCGCCGTCCTTGATCGGTTTCCCTGCCATGCGGCGACGGCCTCCTTCGCATACATAATGGATTCCCGGCTATTCGGGCCGCCGCGGCGGCTTCGTCTTCCCGTCGACGGACCTGCCCGTGAAGGACGCCTCGATATTGTCCATGATGCCCTCCACGGCGCCGGCGATCCCGTCGGTCGATGCGATATGCTCTTGTCCGACGGGCGTCGGGATGCCGCCGGTTTCGAACGCCGTCTGTTCGGCGAGCTCCTTTTCCATACGTCGGTTCCTCCTCGGCGCCTTCAAGGCGCTGCTTTACCGGTCGTCTTCGGCTTCGTCCAAACGGTCTTCTTGCTGCTCTTGCTGGTACTCGACGCCCGGCGAATTCAGCTGCTCGTCTTCGCGCTCGTCGATGATGTCCTCTTGACGCTCCTGACGCATCTCCTGCTGCATATCCATATCGTTGCCGCCGCAAGCCGTCAGGCCGCAAGCGAGGGCGATCAACAATGCCCATACCGCGAATGCGTTCTTTCTCATGCGAACCATCCTCCTTTGGATTATCGAGGTATGCTTAGGGTTCGCCGCGGCGGCGTTTTTATACGGAACGATTCGCGTTATAATGAAACCAGAGGAAGGGGAGAGAAACATGAGCGGGAACGAAACCGGGATCGTGCTCTACGACGGCGACTGCAACCTGTGCGCTGCCGTCGTCCAATTCGCGATCGTTCGGGACCGAAGCGGCGCGCTGCGGTTCGCGGCGCTGCAGTCCGAGACGGGCCGCCGGCTGCTGGATACGCATGGGTTGGCGCGAACTGCGACCGATACTTTCGTGTATGTGGAGCGGGGAAAGGCCTATGTACGCTCGACGGCGGCGCTTCGGCTCGTTCTACGGCTCCGCGGCGGTTGGCCGCTATTGTCCGCCCTGCTCGCCGTACCTAGCGTGCTGCGGGATCCCGTGTATACGTTCGTCGCGCGCCGCCGTTATCGGTGGTTCGGGAAGCGCGAAGTCTGTATGCTGATGAAGCCGGAATATCGGGAGCGGTTCTTACCTTAAGAGCTAGGGGCTATGGAACAAATAAAAAGCAGCCCGCGCAAAACGCGCGAGCTGCTTAGTAGAGGAACTGAGGTTATTTCTCTTCGGACGGCTCCGTACCGTCCGCGGCGCCTTCCGAGCCGTTGATTCCGCCGCCGTCCGAGACGTCGGCGTCGGGGTCCGGAATGCGATCGTACACGCCGACGCACTCGTATTGCAGGTCCGTATAAGATGCGGCGACGTACGCCTCGGCCTTCGGATGCGCGATGACCATCGGGTACAGCGCCGCCGGGTCCGGGTACGTGACGGTATATCGGACGACGGCCGAATCGTCGTCAAGGAAGTCGATGCCTTCGATCTTCACGTTCCAGCCCGGGTGCGGCCGTTCGCCCATGTCGAGCACGATTTTCGTAATGTCGTCGTTCACCCGCACCGTCGATGGCTTCACTTCGCCGGATTGGATCGGATCCTCGTACGGCGGGAGCTCCTGCACGTTCCGATGGTCCTCGACGAATTGGATCGCGCCGCGGGCCATGACGGCGGCCTCGGCTCTTGTGATCGGCTCCTGCGGACGGAATTTCGCATCTTCCGGCAGCTCGACGACCCCGGCGATGATCGCCTTCTGGATCGAATCCATGTAGCCCTCCGACACCTGCTTCTCGTCTTCGATCATGTGGTACAATTCGATCCACGCGTATTCGCCCGTCGTGTGCAGGGCGCTCATGAGCCAATGGACGAATTGCTCCCGTGTGACCGGCGCGTTCGGGTTAATATCCTTCTCCAGCGGAACCCCGTTCAGGTGCGCGACGATGAACGCTTCCGCATACCACGCGTCGTTCGGGACGTTCGTAAAATAGTCGGTCGCTTCGGGCGCTTTGATGAAGGTCATATGCGCAAGACTGAGCTGCATGCTCTTCACGATCAGCGGGATCGCTTGCTGCGCCGTCAGTTTCTGATGCGGGACGAATTTATCCTTGCTCACGCCGCTGACGATGCCGCGGTCGCGCATGTCTCTGATTTTATCGGCGTGCTCGACGCCTTCGAGGTCGTCGAACGCCATCGCGCCGGAGGACATCGTACCGAGCAGCAAGGCCGTAACCGCTGCGCCGGCGAACCATTTGAAAGTTGTCGTTTTCATGATTCGATCACCTTTTTTCTTAGAATGTTGGTTTTGCACTTTTTAACGAAGCTCCGAATCGGAATGTTGCAGGTCTGGCCTTAGGATTCGAGCGGAACGGACTCGGGTTCTTTTTGGACGTTCGGCTCCGTCGGTTCCCCGCCGAATCGGGCGACGAGCCGATATTGTACGTCGGCGTATTGCATAGGCACGTACGTCGTCGCTTTCGGTTCCGTGATGACCTGCGCGTACAGCGCGGTCGGATCCGGAGAGTAAAGACTGTAGCGGACGACGGCCGAGTCCGAGTCGACGAAGTCGATCCCTTCGATACGGATCGACCAGCCGGCATGCGGCTTTTCGCCCCAGCTGAGCGTAATTTTTCGGATGTCCTCGTTCACCGCTTCGGCGGAAGCCGTCACTTCGCCGGTCGTCACCGGGTCGGACGCCGGGGGTTGGTTTTCCAGCTCCCGCTGCCGATCCTCGATCAAGCGAATCGCGTTGCGGACCATGACGGCGGCTTCCGCGCGCGTCACCGTCTCCTGCGGGCGGAAGTTGCCTTCCTTGTCGAGCTCGGCGATGCGGAGCAGGAGCGCCGCTTGGATGTCGCCTGCGTATCCTTCGGAGATGCGGTCCTCGTCGCCGACGATGATCAGCATCTTGATCATCGGGTAATCTCCGGTAGTGAACACGGCGCGCACCAGCCATTGCGCGAATTGTTCGCGGGAGACGGGAGCAGCCGGGTCGATGTCGGTATCGATCGGCAGTCCGTTCATGTGCGCGATAACGAACGCTTCGGCATACCAGGCGTCGTCGGCGATTTTCGTAAAGTAATCGCTGGCGACCGGAGGCTTCATGAACCGGAACCGATCGAGGTTGAGCCCGATGCCCTTGACGATCAGCGGAATCGCGGTTTGAGCGGTCATCCGCTCGTGCGGGGCGAATTTGCCGTTTCCGACGCCGGTAACGACGCCGCGTTCCTTCAGTTCCATAATGTTTTCGCGCTGGGCGACGCCGTCGAGGTCGTCGAACGCGAGAGCGGAGGCGCCCGTGCCGATGAGCAGCGTCGCGGCGAGCGCGGAAGCGATGAGTGGTTTCATTTTCATAGGTTTCACCTTTCTCTCGGGATGTTATCGGATATCCTGATTACTAAACGGCGCTGCGGCGAAGGTTGTTGCAGAACGAGGAGAATTTCAACATGGGTTTATGGCGGATGACGGGAATTGTCGGCATAACGGCGGCGGGACTCGGCGCGGCCTATGCGGCGGAGCTGCCGCTGGCGGCCGGTTTTAGCTTGGGGCTCGCGGCGTTGATGGCGGGCGCGCTCCGCTCCCGCGCGGTCCCCGGCTGGGCGGCGCTGGGGCGCATGATGCGAGAAGGCGTGGCGCATACGAAGGAAGTCGTTTGGATTTTACTGCTGGTCGGTCTGCTGATTCCGGCTTGGACGGCCGGCGGCGTCGTCGAATACTTGGTGGCGGCGGGGCTCTCCCTGCTCGATCCGGCGTGGATCGTCACGTTCGGCTTCGCGTTCGCGTCGGCGATCGCGATGGTGCTGGGGACGTCGACAGGAACGCTGAGCGCGGTCGGCATTCCGCTCATGGGGATCGCGGCGCATCTCGGCGTGCCGCTGCCGCTCATGGCGGGCGCGCTCGTCTCGGGCGCCTTCGTCGGCGATCGGACGTCGCCGTTCTCGAGCGCGCATCAGCTTGTCGCTTCGTCGGCCGGCGTGCCGGAGCGCGCGCTGTTCCGGCTGCTTCGTCCGACGACGTACGCGGGTTTTGCGCTGGCGCTGGCCGTCTTCGCCGCCTTCGACCGGATCGGCGCGTGGGGGCGCGGCGGCGAGGCCGGCGTCGGAGTCGCCTACTCCGGCGGCGGCGATGAGCACTGGCTGTTGGCGGTCCCGCCGGCGCTGCTCCTGATTTGTATTTTGGTACGACTGCGGACGCGGCACGCCTTCGTCGTAGGCATCGTATCGGGGGTGGCGGTCGGCGCATATGTACAAGGGGGAACGGTTCAAGAATGGATCGGCTGGCTGTGGCACGGCTATGCGGAGCCGGGCGGTAGCGGCGCGGGAACGTCCGCGGCAGCGCACGGGAAGGGGCTCGCCGCCATGATTGAGCTCGTGGCGCTGATCGCGCTCGCGGGGGCGTACAACGGCATCATGGAGAACGCCGGGCTCGTACGGCCGATCGCCGCGCGGGTGCTCGGCGCGAAGCCGACGCTTGCCGGCGCCACCGCGCGTACGGGCTTGTTCGGCCTTGGCCTAAGCCTCGTCTCCTGCACGCAGACGCTCCCGATTATGATGACGGCAAGGAGCTTAAGCGCCGTCTGGGTCGAGCGGTTCCCGCGCGAGCACCTGGCTCGGGTGACCGCCGATACCAGCCTGCTGCTCGCCGCGCTCGTGCCCTGGAATATGATCGCGGTGCTGTGCGGCACGATTCTCGGCGTAGGAGCGGAGCGGTATGCGCCATACGCGCTTTTTCTGTGGGTGCCGCCGCTGCTCACGGTAGGCTGGAGCGCTTGGAGTGGCTCGCGTCGTCAGGAGGAGCAAGTCGGCGGGAGCGCAATGGGCCGTTGAACGAATGACGACGGCAGGGGCCGAAACTCTGGAACGTCAAGCGGACACGCCGATAGTTCGTCCGCTTGACGGATTCGTGGGCGGAATTTTTTTTAGATACGTGTTGACATGTCCCTTCGGACCGTGTTATTATCTTACTTGTCGCCGCGAAAAAACAGCGACGCTGAATATGAGACCTGTTAGCTCAGCTGGGAGAGCACCATCTTGACAGGGTGGGGGTCAGTGGTTCGAGCCCACTACAGGTCATTACGCAAAAAACCCTTGTGAATCAAGGGTTTTTGTTTTGTACGGACATGGATCCCCGCCGGCGAACTAAGCTGGCGGGGATTTTTTGCGAAGCGAATCCATCTCCCTGCGGATCCGGTGGCGGGCGCGACGCAGGTATGCCGTCATTCGGCGTCGGCCATACAGAGGTTTGCCTCTCATTTCGAAAAAAGGCTTGCCGCCGCCGCGAACTGCCGTTATTATTAAATTTTTGACCGACATCTTTGCGTAAGAAACATGTGGACAGGAGTTTTGGTTTTTATGTGGATGGCGTTTGCATTGCTTGCGGCGGTCAGCTTCGGATTGCGCGGCATTTTGTATCACTGGACGTCCCAGCAAGGATTAGATCGCAATCTCATGCTGTGCGGCGTATTTTTTACGGGTCTCGTCGTCTCCGCCGCGTTAAGCGTCGCGACGGCGCAAGTCTGGTCTCCGTCCGCGTTCATCGGCGTCGGCATGGGGGCGTTCTCTTATGCGGCGAATGCGAGCTTGTACAAAGGGTTCGCGGTCGGGAAAGCTTCGATCATCGCGATATTGACCAGTCTGCCGGCCGTACTCGTCGCTGCGCTCGCTTACGTGTTCTGGGGGGAGACGTTGACGCCGTGGCAGTTGGCCGCGTTCTGCGTTATCCTCGCGAGTATCGTCATGATCCGGTACTCGAACGACATTTCCTTGAAAAACTTGCAAGGAGCGCACTGGGGGCTTCTCGCCTTGTTTTTCTTTGCGATGAACGACCTGGCCGGCAAACAATCGACCTTGTCCGGCGCCGACACGTTCCCGACCTTATTCTTTATGTTCCTGACCGGCTCGGCTTTATTCGGATGGAGCTGGCGGGTCGAACGCCGAAAAGCGGAGCGCTCGCACGACCCGACCGAGCGGGGGAATCGAAGGCCATGGGGCGAGAGGAAGGTTTTCCTGTGGGGCATGACGGTCGGTCTCACGAACGCGATCGGGATGATACTGCTCTTCGAAGCTTTCGAACGCGGGGTGACAGGCCTCGTCTCGGCGGTGCTCGCTTTGAACGTCCTGCTGATACTCGCGTACTCCCGATTCTTTCTAAAGATTTCGTTTCAACGGTTGGAGATCGCCGGCATGGCGCTCACGATGGCGGGGATCCTGATGCTCGAAGCTTTGGGGTAGCAGGGAGGTTCGGCTGAAATTCGGAAAAAGGCGTGCTCTTCTAGCAATTCCGCTGCTAGGAAAGCACGCCTATTCGGGCTTGTAAAGCGTGAACATAGTTACCCGTTGCAAGAAGTCGATCGAGTCGCACGAAGAAAATGATGCAATATGTAACGGATATCCGATTGCTTTCTAATAGTTAGCTGGCAGCATATTTCGGCTGCACCCGCATCGCCAGCAGGATCGCTTGATCCAGCTCTCTCGAGGCCGCGAGGACTTCGGGGTTTTGCAAGTTAAACCCGTGCTTCTCCGCGGTAGAGACCATGATGTGGCGCAAAAATTCGACTTTCTCTGCGATACCCACGATGGATCCCTCCGTTTCGATAAACTGGAAACAGTTTACCCTTTGTGGACTGTTTTGTAAATGAAAGTTCGCGCGCGCGAATTGTTGGATTTTGACTAGACATGCTGTGGTTTTGTCGAAATCTCTTTTCGTGTCGGCGTAAGCGGCGTGGGATTACGCGCGTTAGGACAAGAGAAAGGAAAACACCGGTCGAGGCGGTATTCGGAGGAAGGTGGATTTTTTGTCGAGATTCTACTATATTGAATACGACGACATACCCTCGAACGGAGGACCCCATGGAACTAGGGAAACGGATTCGTCTCCACCGGAAGCAGCAGAAGCGAACCCAAGACGAAATCGCAAGCCGCTGCGGGTTCACGGTAAGCCTGCTGTCGAAAATCGAGAACGGCCAAACGACGCCGCCCGTCGCGACGCTCATGAAAATCGCGAACGCGCTCGGCCTGAAAGTATCGGACTTGCTCGAGCCGGATCATCATGCGAGCACGGTATACAACGCGGACGCGGAGAAACGCGATCCCGAACGATGGATTAAGACGGATAAGGGATATTCCTTCTTCGCCTTCGCGACGTCACGCAGCGACAAAGCGATGCAGCCGTATTTGTTCACGGCCCGCAAGGACGAGGTCGGCGGCAGCTTGCTGTCCCACGAGGGAGAGGAATTCATCTTCGTGCTGGAAGGCGAGATGCGGTATCGGGTCGGAGCGATCGAATATACGCTGCGCGCCGGAGATTCCTTGTATTTCAATTCTTTGGAGGAGCACACGCTGGCCGTCGTCTCGGACGAGGTCAAGTATTTGGCCGTCTTCACGGAGGCGTCCGCGAATCGCCATAAGGCATAGGGAAGACGAACGAAAAACGGCAAACGGCGCGCGGAGCGGGCGCCCGACGGCCGCTTTTTTTCGATTGACGGTTCAACCTACTTGAACTATATTAAAGTTGGCAACAACAAAATATGGTTTATGGGAGGGTCCGACTTGTCCGACCTGCTGAAGCTTTGCATTATTGGCGCCGGAAGACATGCGAGCTGGAACGTGTACCCGAGCTTTCAATTTTTGAAAGACGCTTATGTGGCGGCGAATTGCGACCTCGACCTCGAACGCGCGCGGACGGTCGCGCGCAAATTCGGCATCGAGCATTCGTACGACGATTACCGATTGATGCTGGAGGAGCAGCGCCCGGACGGCGTTCTGATCGTCATCGGGCCGGATCATCACGCGAAGCTCGGAATGGAACTGATGCGGCTTGGCTATCACGTTTATACCGAGAAGCCCCCGGCGATGTCGTACGCGCAAGCGAAGCAAGTGGTCGCGGTGATGAAGGAGACGGGGAAGATTTGCATGACGGGAATGAAGAAGCGATTCGCGCCCGCCTACCGGAAAGCGAAGGCGATCCTCGACGATCCCGCTTACGGCAAGCCGGAAATTATGTCCTTCATCCGCACGACGGGCAATTATACGGCGACCGACGACCCTCTGACGCAATATTTGTTGGAATCGGCCGTACATCCGATCGACCTTTGCAATTATTTCTTCGGGAAAGTGGAAAGCGTTTACGCCGTGAAGAAGGAACCCTCCACCTATTCGGTGTCGCTTCAGTTCCGGAACGGCGCCGTCGGCAATATGACGCTCACCGACCGCGTGAACGGGCCGCGCAAGACCGAGCTCGTGACGCTGATCACGAGCGACAGCACGATCGTCGAGATCGACAATTCCGTCGAGATGACGGCGTTCAAGGACGGCGTGCCGTTCGCGGCGCATAAGCCGGACTTCTCGACCGGGGGCTCGCACTCGACGGTAGAGCAAGGCTTCGCCGGCGAGCTGAACGAATTCGTCGCCGCGATCCGGGAAGGCCGCCTCCCGGTATCGAACGTCGAGGAGACGGCCCATTCCTCTCAGCTGTACGAAGCGATTAAACTATCGTCGGAGACGAAGCAAGTCGTCTTCTTGGAGGATTGAGGCGGATGCGCATCGGCATTTCCCGACCGTCGTTCGAGGAAGGGGATAACGAGGAAATTTTTCGGCTCGCGGCGGCGATGGGCTTCGAAGGCGTGCAGGTGAAGCCGCACCAATACGATCCGCTCGGGATCGAACCGGAGCGGTTCCGAGCCGCGTACGGAGAATTGGCACCGCTCGGGCGCGGGGGCGCGATCGTCTATCCGGGGCACGAGTACCGGACCTGGCTGGAGAAGCTGCCGAGATATCTCGAATTCGTGAAGGGCATCGGCGGCGAGCAGCTTTGCATCTGCGCGGGCATTCGGCGGGAGCACGTCGACGCGGAAGGCGTCCGCGGCATCGCGAACGTGCTGAACGAGCTGGGCAAGCGGGCCGTGGAAGCGGGCGCCGTCATCTCGCTGCATAACCATGCGGATACGATCGTCGAAACCGTGGAAGACATCGCCGCGTTGTTCGAACATATCGACCCGCAATATTGCGGTTTGACGTTCGACACGGCGCACGCCGCGAAGGGCGGCGTGAAGGACCTGGCCGGCACGCTCGAGCATTACCGCGCCTTCGTGAATAACGTTCATTTGAAGGACGTTACCGCGGACGGCGCCTTTTGCCCGATCGGCACGGGAACGCTCGACTTGCCGGCGGTGCTCGCGAAGCTTCGGGCATGGGATTACAAGGATTGGCTCATCGTGGACGAGGAATCGAAAGGCGTTCCGGTCCGGGAAGCGTTCGAGGCGTCGGTCGGTTTTCTTCGTCGGCACGGAGTCATGATTTAGGGGGTAAGGTCATGGGGGAGCTCCGCGTGTGCATGATCGGGGCCGGACAACTGTCCACGAGACGCATTTACCCGTATATCGGCGCCGCCGGCGCGAGGCTCGTTGCCGCGTGCGACCTGGACGAGGAGCGAGCGGTCCGGAATACGCGTCTGTTCGGCGGGAAGCCGTACACGAATTACGTGGAGATGCTGGAGGCGGAGCGGCCGGACGCCGTTATCGTTTGCATCGGTCCGCAGCAGCACTACGAGCTGGCTATCGATATGATGAAGCGCGGCTACCCGGTGTACACCGAGAAGCCGCCGGCGCCGACCGCGGCGCAGGCGCTCGAGATGGCTCGAGTCTCGAAGGAAACCGGGCGGCTGTGCAGCATCGCCTTCAAGAAGCGGTATAACGTGGCGAACAACCGGGCGAAGGAGTGGATCGCGAAGTTCGACCCGAGCGACCTGTATTCGATCTCGGCCGACTATTGCTCCGCGCAGTATTCGAACGACTCGCTCCGCCGGGATTTCCTGCACGATTTCACGATCCATATGATCGACCTGGTGTCTTACCTGTTCGGGGACGCGTCCGAAGTGTTTTGTTTCTCCAAGGGCAAAGATGCGTACGCGGTCAGCGTGAAATTCGCGAACGGCGCCGTCGGCTCCCTGAACTTTAACTGCGGTCGTACGTTCGCCCTGCCGACCGAGGAAGTGGAAATTACGATTCGCGGCGGCAACTTCATGACGATTCACAACTCGTCCGCTTGGCGTATCTCCGAGAACGAGCGCGGCGTCGAGTGGAGGGAGCCGCCGACGTTCATCAGCGCCGGCGACAGCGGCAACGAAACCGGCCATCTGGCCGAGCTCGTCGACTTCTTCCAAGCGGTCCGGGAAGGACGAACGACGCGGTCGAACGTCTACGAAAGCTATAAGAGCGTGGTACTGTACGAGGCGATCCGCGATTCGGCCGCGACGGGCCGGGTGGTGAAAGTGCAATACGAGGCTTTATAAGGAGGGGCGGATTTGGCAACGGTCACGATTTTGAACGACATCGTCCATGCCGACTTTCCGACCTCGCTCGATATCCAGAAAGCTTGGGGCATCGAGCAGCTCGACCTAAGGGGCGCCGTCTTCGGCAAGTCGTTCCTCGACTTGGACGAGAACGAAGCCGGAGCCGCCGTCGAAGCGATTCGCTCTAGAGGGCTGTTGGTGTATTGCTTGTCGTCGGGCTTATTTTTCGACGATCTCGAGAAGGGCGAGGCGCATTTCCGGGAAAGCCATCTGGGGCAGGTCGATCGGCTGATCGAAGCCGCGAATCGGTTCAAGCCGAAGGTCGTACGCCTGTTAAGCGCTCGATTCGCGGAGCGGGCGAGCGTCCCGGACAGCGTGGCATATATCGCAGAGCGGTACCCTTGGCTCCTCGCGTTGTATCGAGAGGCGATCGACCGAATCCGGGCGGCGGGACACCGCGCGACGATCGAAAACGAAGTGCATAACTGCATCCTATCGAAGCCTCGGGAAATTATCGATTTTTTCGACGCGCTCGAGCGTAAGGACGGCGTGACGTTCACGTACGACGTGCAAAACCTGTGGGTGATGGGGACGTTCCCGACGATGGACGTCTACCGGGAACTGGCCCCTTTAATAGGGTACTACCATTTGAAGGGCGGCATGGCCGGGGAAGACGGCAAGACGCTTCAGTGGAGCAGCTCGCTCGAGGACGCGTCGTGGCCGGTCGTCGACATGACGGCAAGGCTCGTCGAAGACGGACGTTCGCCCGTCATCTGCTTGAACCCTTCGCACGGGGCTTTGAAGGACGGGTACGACTATCGCGATTTGCATAAGCGGAACTTGGATTTTCTCCGGGAGCGCATTCCCGGGGTGCGGTAGCGGGTCATTTTCAGAAGAGGAGTGTTTCCAATCATGGCGACGATTACGGATTTGCGGGAACCGAATTCCGGGCGCGTGCTCGATATGGACTGGGGCAAGATTCAATGGCTGTGCGGCAAGGAAATCGATCCGGCGTGCGAGATGACGTTCGGCATGGTGTATATCAACGCGGGGACGGAAAATCCGCGCCATCTTCACCCGAACTGCGAGGAGGTTATCTTCGTGTTATCCGGCTCGTGCGACCATACGCTCGGCGACGAGACGTTCCATCTGGAGCCCGGCATGATGCTCCGCATTCCGCGGGGCGTGCCGCATAACGCGAAGGTGACGAGCTGGGAGCCGTGCCGCATGATCATCGCATACTCCGCGCCGGATCGGCAGACGATCGGGGAGTAGCCTGAGGTCCATATTTTCTTGAAAAGGGAGAGGTTCGCATGGCCGGCAAAGCGATTCTCATCGGAGCGTTGGACACCAAGGGCGTGGAATTCGGGTTCGTGAAGTCGAAGCTGGAGGGCATGGGCGTGGAGACGCTCGTCGTCGACGTCGGCGTGCTCGGCGACCCGGCGTTCCCGCCGGATATCGGCAGCGGCGAGGTGGCGCAAGCAGGCGGCACCTCGTTAGAGGCGCTGCGCGAGGCGAACGACCGCGGCGCCGCCGTCGCCGCGATGACGAAGGGCGTCTCGGTCGTGATGGAGCGGCTGCTCGCGGAAGGCGTCGTCGGCGGCGTGTTCGGCATGGGCGGCACTGCCGGCACGACCGTCGGCGCGGCCGCGATGCAAGCGGCGCCGATCGGCGTGCCGAAGCTGCTCGTCTCGACGGTCGCTTCGGGCAATACGCGTCCGTACGTCGGCGTGAAGGACGTCGTCATGATGCATTCCGTCGTCGATATCGCGGGCCTCAATAAGCTGTCCAGCCGCATCTTGGCGAACGCGGCGTACGCGCTCGGCGGCATGATCTTGGAGAAGGCGAAGGAGCCGGCGGCGGCGGCCGAGAAGCCGACGCTCGGCATGACGATGTTCGGCGTCACGACGCCTTGCTGCAACGTCGTGCGGGAGCTGCTCGAAGCGCGGGGCTACGACCTGCTCGTCTTCCATGCGACGGGCGCCGGCGGCCTTGCGATGGAGGAGCTGATCCGCGCGGGGTATATTCAAGGCGTTGCCGACGTGACGACGACCGAGCTGGCCGACGAGCTCGTCGGCGGCATCTTCAGCGCGGGTCCGACGCGCCTCGAGGCGGCGGCGGACGCGGGCATCCCGCAGGTCGTGTCGGTCGGAGCGCTCGACATGGTCAACTTCGGACCGCCCGATACAGTGCCGGAGCGGTTCAAGGGGCGGAAGTTTTACCAGCATAACCCGACGACGACGCTGATGCGCACGACGGTCGAGGAGAACGCGGAGCTCGGCAAGCGGCTTGCGGAGAAGCTGAACCGCTGCCGCGTCGCGCCGGTCGTCGTCTTTCCGAAGGGCGGCGTCTCGCTGCTCGACCGGCCGACGTTCGCTTTCGACGGGGCGGAGGAGCGGCAAGCGTTGTACGACGGCATCAAGCGGCATCTGCGGAGCGACATTCCGTTCCTCGAGGTCGACGGCGACATCAACGATCCGGCGACGGCGACGCTTATCGCGGAGCAGCTCTTGGAGCGGCTGGAAGGCACGAGGAGAGGAGCGACGGCATGACGATCGCAAGAGAAGAAGCGCTGCGCCGGCTGCGCGCGCAGATCGCCGAGGGCAAGCCGCTCGTCGGCGCCGGCGCGGGCACGGGGCTGTCGGCGAAGTGCGCCGAGGCGGGCGGGCCGGATTTAATCATTATTTACAACTCGGGACGGTATCGGATGGCGGGCCGCGGCTCGCTCGCGGGGCTGATGCCGTACGGCGACGCGAACCGGATCGTCGTCGAGATGGGCGGCGAGGTGCTGCCGATCGTCAAGGATACGCCCGTGCTGGCGGGGGTATGCGGCACGGACCCGTTCCGGCTCATGCGACCGTATTTGAAGCAGTTACTGGACATGGGCTTCTCGGGGGTGCAAAACTTTCCGACCGTAGGCTTAATCGACGGCGTATTCCGCGCGAATCTCGAGGAGACGGGCATGGGATACGATCTGGAGGTCGAGATGATTCGCGAGGCGCACGAGCTCGGCATGCTGACGACGCCGTACGTGTTCGACGAAGCGCAAGCGGCCGCGATGGCGCGGGCGGGAGCGGACGTACTCGTCGCGCATGTCGGCCTTACGACGAAGGGAACGATCGGCGCGAAGACGGCGCTGACGCTGGACGAATCGGCGGCGCTCGTGCAGCGCATCCACGACGCGGGCAAGTCGATCAACCCAGACATCATCGTCATCTGTCACGGCGGGCCGATCTCCGAACCCGAAGACGTGGAGTACGTGCTGCGGCGCACGAACGGCATCGCCGGGTTTTTCGGCGCGTCGAGTGTCGAGCGGCTGCCGACGGAAGTCGCGATTACGGAGCAAGTGGCGGCGTTCAAGCGAGTGCAATAGTCGAAACGAACCGACGGAGCGCCTCCGTCGGTTTTTTTATAATCTTTCCTTTCCTTGTCATCCCTTTCCCCTTCATATCTACTTCATTAGGTTCCTATATTCAAGCGTCGGCTCCCGTGATATATTGAGGCAAAACCCGAAATACACCGCATCCTACCCAGGACCTGCGCGCATGCGCCAAGGTCCATGAGGCGTTCGGCTCCCGGCCGAACTTAAGTGGGAAATAGATTGTAAGCGAATTCAAGGGGGAGGAGCGGAGCGACGATGTCTTCGGCACCCAAGCGTTGGAGATTGACGATATTCCCGAAGCTGTTCCTTGCGTTCACGCTGTTGGTCGCGCCGCTGTACGGCATCGCCTTGCTTATGAATAAGCTGGGGGAAGCCCGGCTGCTCGACGAGCTGTCGAAATCGCTCAGCGCCAAGGTCGATTTCTACTCGGATCATCTCGAGGTAGAGAACCAACATATGGTCAGCTTGCTGGAGCAGTATTTGCTCGACAAGGACATTCAGCATCTGACCTACTTGCACGAGACGATGTCGCTGTCGGAATTCACGGGCACGATCAACCGCGTGCAGTCGAAGCTGGAGCAGCTGACCCGCTCCAGCATCTACGCGAAGGAGGCCGGCGTGCATATTTTGACGCTCAACCGCTCGCTCTCGAGCTTGGCGGCGATCAGCTCCGAGCTGAGCCCGGACTTCGAGGCGCTGCGCTCGCTCGCGTCGGGCGGCGGAAGGGGATTTTTTTATTGGCAGCAGCGTATGTTTTTGGCGATCGCGCATCCCGGCATCGAGACGGTGCGCGTTCCCCCGGGCTTCATCCTGTTCGTCGAGCTCGATATGCAGGCGCTGGAGCGGACGCTCTCGACGTTCGAGGTGCACGAGCAATCGGGCGTGGCGCTCGTCTACATGGAGCACGACGCGAGATTGTCCGACCGAAGCGACCCCGAGATGCTGGCGCTGTTGGAGCCGATGCTGCAGCAGAAGTACGAAGCAGAAATTTACGAAGGCGCCGAGCGCTTGACGCAGGGCGGAAAGCAATATTACATCGCTTATAACTATTCGCATACGATGGACCACTATCTCGTTGCGTATATCCCGATGGATCAGATGCTCGGACCGATTCAAATGTACAGCAGCCTGCTATGGGCGTTATCGTTGCTTAGCTTCGTCGTCATTATCGCTTATTCCTATTGGATCTATCGGCTGATCCATAAGCCGCTGCAGACGCTGACGTCGGCGTTCCGCAAGGCGGAGCACGGCCAGCTGTCGCCGGTGCGGCTGCCGAAGCCCGACGACGAATTTTTGTATTTGTTCCAACGCTTCAACATGATGATGGAGAAGCTGGACGTGTTGATTCATCAGGAATACGAACAGCGGCTGCGCGCGCAAAGCTCGGAGTTAAAGCAGTTGCAAGCCCAAATTAACCCTCATTTTCTATATAATACTTATTTTATTTTGTACCGGCTGGCCAAGCTCAACGATAACGAGAGTATCGCCCATTTCAGCCAATACTTGGGCGAGTACTTCCAATACATAACGAGGAACGGCTCGGAAGAGGTGCCGCTCGAGATGGAAGTGCGGCATTCGCAAACGTACGCCGAAATCCAAAGCATCCGATTCAACGGCCGCATTCGCGTGGAATTCGAGCCTCTGCCGAAGGAGGTCGGGGGCTTGTTCGTTCCCCGGCTCATCCTGCAGCCGATTATCGAGAACGCCTACAAACACGGGCTCGAGGCGAGAAGGAAGAGCGGGTTGATCGCGGTGCGCATTCGCATCGAGGGCGGCGAGCTGCTCATCTCGGTCGAGGACGACGGCGGTCAGCTGACCGACGAGCAGCTTGCGAAGCTCGCGAGCAGCTTGCGATTGCAGGGCAACGAGATGGAGTATACCGGATTGCTGAACGTCCATCGACGGCTGCAAATCCGCTTCGGCGGCGACGCCGGGGTCATCGTGGAGCGAGGCGATCTTGGGGGCCTGCGGGTGACGCTGCGTCTTCCGATGAAGGAAAACCGATCGTAACGAGAGGAGAGTTTTCATGTTTCGCATGTTAATCGTCGACGACGAGCCGATCATCGTCGAAGGGCTCGTCGAGTTGTTTCAGCAAACCAAGCACCTCGAGCTGGAAATCCATCAAGCGTACGACGGGAGCGAAGCGCTCGAGAAGGCGAAGGGGCTGCGGATGGATATCATCTTAACCGATATCGAGATGCCGGAGATGAACGGCATCGAACTCCAGAAGGAGGCGCTTCGTCTGTGGCCGCGCTGCAAAATCATTTTCCTGACCGGGTACAACGACTTTGACTATATTCAAGAAGCGACGCGAAGCGGCGCGGTCGATTTCGTGCTGAAGACGGAAGGCGACGCGCCGATCGTGCATGCGGTGGAGAAAGCGATCGGCAAGCTGAACGAGGAGCTTACGTATGAGCAGCTCATTCGCAACACGAGGGCGCAGATGGAGAAGGCGCTGCCCGCGCTGCAGAAGGAGTTTTTATCGTCGCTGCTGCATGGGGAGGACGTCGCCGAGAAGCAGCGTAAGGCTCGGTTCCGGGAGTTGAGCATACCGCTCGACGCCGAGGCTCCGGTCATCGTCGTCATGGGGCGGATCGACGAGTGGCGGGCCGATATGAGCGGCGACGATAAATCGCTGTTTTTGTATTCCGTAGCGAACATTATGGAGGAATTTTTCGCGAAGCATTTCTCGCTCGTTCATCTGACGACCGACCGCGATCGAATGATTTGGCTGCTGCAGCCGGCGGCCGATATGGCGTCCGTTCGTCCCGAAGCGGCCGGGAAAGGGCTGTTTCCCTTCGTGCTCGGCACGATGGAAGCGGTGCAAAACGCGTGCAAGCAATACTTAAAGCTCGTATGCTCCTTCGTCGTCTCGAGCGAGTCGTATGCCTGGGAGCAGTTGTCGCTGAAATTCGACCGGCTTTCGCTCCTGTTCGAGCGCGGTCTCGGGCTCGGGAGCGAAATGCTCTTGTCCGACGAGCGTATGTTCACCGGGGATCGGGAGCAGGTCCGCTCGCGCGTCATCCGGGTGCGGCTGCTCGACCGGTATATGGCGCAGAAGGAGAAGGAAGCGTTCTTCGAACACTTCGCGCAAGTGATGGAGGCGGTCGGCGAGCAGGAGGCGCTGCACGCCGGCTTGTCGCTGGAAATTTTTTACGAATTGACCGCCATCTTCATCTCGCATATTAACCGCTTGGAGCTGTTCCCGACGCTGTCGGAGCGGATGAACGTCAGCAAGCTGCTTTCGATCCGCGAGCACAGCACCTGGGGGGAAGTGACCGAGTTTTTCCGCCGACTGGCCGAGTGGATCTTCGAATCGTCGGACGAGGAGGTCGAGCAGGAGACGAACGACGTCGTTCGGCTGATTCACGAATACGTCGAGAAAAACATCGACGGCGATTTATCGCTGAATCGGTTGTCGGAAATCGCGTTTTTGACCCCGTTTTATATTTCCCGGCTGTATAAAGCCAAGACGGGCGTCAGCATCAGCGACTACATTACCGAAACGCGCATCAACAAAGCGATGAAGCTGCTCGGGGAAACCCAAATGAAAGTCCATGAGGTCGGAAAATGTATCGGGTACGATTCCGCGCCGTACTTTACCCGATTTTTCAAGAAGATCACGAAGTTGACGCCGCAGGAGTACAGGGATTCTCTAAAGAGGATATGAAAGGGTAAGGGTTTATATATAGTTCATATTTCCGCCGTGCGTCCCGGGTTCCATAATGAAGATGTAGGATAAACCTAACGCACAAAGGGGAGGAAAATATTTATGGTACGTAAGAAAACGAAAGTCGCAGTCGCGGTGACGCTGCTTTCGGCGATGCTCCTTGCAACCGCTTGCAGCGAGAACGCCGCCACTACCGAACCGGACGCGAGCGATCGGCCGGCGGAGACGAACAACGAAGCGCCCGCGGAGTCGAAGCCTTCGACGCCGGCCGTGCCGGAGGGGACGGCCGGGAAATACGATCCGCCGATCGACGTGACGACCGTTCGCAAGCAGACGCCGAACACGAAGTTTTTGCCGGATCAGACGCTCGACGACAACGTTTGGTACCGCGAGTTCGCTTCGGAGCTCGGCATCAACTTGAAAAACGAGTGGGTCGTAAACAGTCAACAGTACGCGAGCAAAATTACGGTCACGATGGTATCGGGCGATTTGCCGGATTTCTTCGAGGTCGATATGCAGCAGTTCCAGACGCTCGCCCAGGCGGGGCAGCTTGCGGATTTGACGGAGATCGTAGATCAATACGGCAACGACATCGTCAAAGCGTCGCTCGCGCCTGACAGCGCGAAGCGCAAGGCCGGCACGGTCAACGGAAAGCTGCTCGGCATCGCGCTTGACGGCGGCAATCAGGACGATGCGCATATGCTGTACATCCGGGAAGATTGGATGAAGAAGCTCGGACGGACGGCGCCGAAGACGATGGACGAGTTCATCGATCTTGCGATCGCCTTCGCGAAAGAAGACCCGGACGGCAACGGGAAGGACGATACGTACGGCTTGCTCTTGTCGAAGAACTTGTACGACGGCTTCGCGGCCATCGACGGCTTCTTGAACGGATACGGCGCTTACGGCTACAACCCCGCCAACGGCTCGGGCACGAACTTGGTGTTCTTGAAAGACGCCTCGGGCAAAGCCGTGTTGGCCGATACGCAGCCGGAGATGAAGACGGCGCTCGAAGCGTTGGCCCGCTTGTTCAAGGAAGGCGCGATTCATCCTGAATTCAGCGTACAGGACGGCGGCGTGGCCGGCGAGCAGCTGACCTCCCACAAGGTAGGCATGACGTACGGCGCGTTCTGGGTGCCGACGTGGCCGATCAACAATATGCACAACGAAAATCCGGAAGTCGATTGGGGCGTATACGAGGTGCCTAGCGTCGACGGATCGCCTGCGGTCGTGAAGAGCACGAGCGTACCGTCCCGCTTCATGGTCGTAGCGAAGGATTCGAAGCATCCGGAAGCGCTCTTGAAAATTATGAACTACGCGACGGACCGCCTGACCGGCGATTTGAAGGATCCGGGCAAATACCACACCATCAAGCAAGGCGAAGAAAACTACCAAATTCATACGTTGGCGCCGATCTACGCAAGTACGCCGGACCGGAACCAAAACTACCACTACCAGTTGATGGATGCGCTGAAGGCCGGCAGCGACGCGGGCTTGGACGAAGAAGCGAAGCAGTACTACAAGCAAGTCACGGATTTCCGGAACGGAGACAGAACGCAATGGGTCGCGCATAAGCTGTGGGACGAGAACGGCGTATTCGCGACGCTCGGCAAATATAAACAGGGCAAGCGGATCATCATGACCGCCTATGCGGGCGCTCCGACGCCGACGATGCTTTCGAGAGGCCCGGCGCTTCGCGACCTCGAGGTGAAGGCGTTCACCGACATCATCATGGGCGCGAAGCCGATCGAGCACTTCGACGAGTTCGTGAAGCAATGGCATGAGCAAGGCGGCAACGATATCCTCGAGGAAGTCAACGCCACCGGTCAAGTCCAATAAAGAAGAGGAGGGGATAGGGGCGTTCCTCTATCCCCTCCTATATATTCGGCTTACGGCATAGGAGGATAGGCGATGAACCGAAACAGCTGGAAGCTGGAGCTCCCGTTGCACCTAATGATTTTGCCGGGGCTGATCTTTGTCTTGATTTTCGCGTACGGACCGATGGTCGGCCTCGTCATCGCGTTCCAAAATTTCAACATCGGCAAGGGCATGTTCGGCTCCGATTGGGCGGGCCTCGACAATTTCCGTTACGTATACGGCCTGCCGGAGACGATGAAGGTCATTCGCAATACGGTGTTCATCGCGGTGATGAAAATTATCGCGGGATTGATCGCGCCGATCATTACGGCGTTGCTGCTGAACGAGCTGCGCAAGCAGCTGTTCAAGCGGACGGTGCAGACGATGATTTATTTGCCCAATTTCTTGTCTTGGGTCATCCTGTCCGGCATTCTGATCGAAGTGCTGTCGCCGACCACGGGCATCGTGAACGACTTTCTCGCCTGGCTCGGCTTCGAACGCATCTTCTTTCTCGGCAATGCCAAATGGTTTCCATTCGTCATGGTCGGATCGGACGTCTGGAAGGAGTTCGGCTTTAATACGATCGTGTATCTGGCCGCCTTGACGGGCATCAGTCCCACCTTGTACGAGGCGGCGGTCATCGACGGCGCCAGCCGCTGGAAGCAGACGCTGAACGTCACGCTTCCCGGCATGATGCCGATCATCGTGTTGCTGACGACGCTAAGTTTGGGACAAATCTTGAACGCCGGCTTCGATCAAATCTTTAACCTGTACAGCCCTTCCGTTTACGATACCGGGGATATTATCGACACGTACGTCTATCGCATCGGCCTCGGCAACGGCCAGTTCGGCGTGGCCACCGCGGTCGGATTGTTTAAGTCCGTCATCTCGTTATGCGCGATTTCGTTGTCCTATGTCCTTGCGTATCGTTACGCGAATTATCGAATCTTCTGACGCCAAGGGAAGGGGAACGCCATGGTAGAACAAAAGACGGCCGGCCGCGCGATGTTCACCGGCTTCAATTATATGTTTTTGTCCTTCTTGTCCGTCATTTGCGTACTGCCGCTCGTCAACGTGCTGGCGATCTCGTTCAGCTCGAAGGGCGCCATCGAAGAAGGGCTCGTGACCTTTTTCCCCGTGGAATTTACCGTCTACGCTTATCAACACATCGCGAACAACCAAGTGTTTCAAGCGTCCATGCTTGTTTCCGTGGAGCGGGTGCTGCTCGGCGTGGGGTTGAATTTTCTGCTGACGATCTTAACGGCGTATCCGCTCTCCCGCGAGGTTTCGCAGTTCCGATTCCGTACGCCGTACGTGTGGGTATTCGTCTTTACGATGTTGTTCAGCGGCGGGTTGATTCCTTCGTACGTGCTCGTCAAAGAGCTGGGACTGCTCAATTCGATTTGGGCGCTCGTCCTGCCCGGGGCCGTCCCGGTCTTCAACGTCGTGCTGCTGCTCAATTTCTTTCGCAATTTGCCCAAGGAGCTGTCGGAAGCGGCCTTCATCGACGGCGCCGGCCACTGGTCCATTCTATGGCGGATCATGATTCCGCTTTCGTTGCCGGCGCAGGCGACCGTTACGTTGTTCGCGACGGTCGGCCATTGGAACGAATGGTTCAACGGATTGATTTACATGAACAACCCGGAGAATTACCCGCTGTCCAGCTACCTGCAGACGATCATCATCCGTTTCGACCTGTCGTCGATCACCGACCCCGCGCAGCTCGAAGCCATGAGCAAGCTGAACGACCGCGCGCTGCGCTCCGCGCAAATTTTCCTCGGCGCGCTGCCGATTCTCGTCATTTATCCGTTCTTGCAGCGCTACTTTATGACCGGCATCGTGCTCGGGAGCGTGAAGGAGTGACGCCGCGGACAATCCGCCGCGCGGCTTCGGGATAGAACGGTGTCGACGGTTCGCCGCCTCGACGTTATAAACGTTAACCTCTCCCATGCGCCGAATGTCGGCGGCAGGGGGGAGGTTTTTTCGGTTCATGACGGGTGGAAATTAATGCCTTAAACCTTCGACAACGTCCCTCTCGATTCGGTACAATGGTAGAGGAAAAGATACTAGGATCGGGGAGGCGTACGGATGGCGCAAATACGCAGCAAGAAGGATGCGGAGTTGTTTTTGGAGCGGTTCGAGGAGTTGTCGGCTTGGGACGAGACGGGCGGCAAGCGGTATTTCGTATTCGCGGATCGCGAACGGGGCGGCATCTGGACCCTCATGCGGTACGAGGACGGCGCCTTCACCGTTCACGGCAAAGGCGAGACGTATTGCGACGAAGGGGAGACGCCCTTATCCGCGCAGGAAGCGATCGCCTTCGTATGGAAGCACCGCTCCGCGGTTAACCGGGCCGCCGGAGAAGCGGCATAATCGGAAGTCGGGACATCCGCGGTCGCAGCGCCGCGGATGTTTCGTTCGGTAAAACTTGCCTAAGCGTCTAGCGCATACTGGGTTTATTTCATATAATTAGTAATATTTTAAATAGAGAGGGAGTACCGCGATGGAGGAGAGGGAGGATCAGGCCCCGTTGAAGGCCTGCATGAAGGAACCGCAATTTTGTCCGGTGTCCCTGCCGAAGCGGGCCTCTTGGTTTTGGATCGCTTTCGCGGCCGCGTCGGCGGCGGCCGCCGCGATCAATGTGCTGCGCCCGGACCCGGCGCTGCTCGCGCTTTTTGCGATTCCCGCCATCTACATCGGGTTGGTACGGGTGCCGGCCGCGGGCTTCGCCCTCGCGAACGCGGCGCTGTGCGCGCTGATCGCGGCCGTCTCCGGCTGGGAGACGGAATCCGCGATTCCCGCGGCGGCGTTCCTCGCCATCGCCTGCCTCGCGAGGCGGGTGTCCGCGGTATCGCAGCGTCACTTCGCCCGGCATCGGCAATACGAGGAGCTGTTCATGGATACGATGCTGTCGTTCGCCAAGAGCATCGATACGCGCGATCCGTATACGGCCTTCCATTCTCGCAACGTCGCGTCGTACGCGAGAAGCATCGCAGCCGAGCTGAAGCTGCCGGGCGAGCAGACGGAGGCGATCTATTTGGCCGGTCTCATCCACGATATCGGCAAGATCGGTACGCCGGAGCATATTCTCGGCAAAGAATCGCGGCTGACCGAAGAGGAATACGAGATTATGAAGCAGCACCCGGAAGCGGGCTACGAGATCGTGAAAAACATCGCGCGTCTTCAGGAGCTGGGCATTACCGACATGGTGCGCCACCACCATGAACGCGTGGACGGCAGAGGCTATCCGCTCGGGTTGAAGGGCGACGCGATTCCGCTCGGCGCGCGCATTCTCGCGGCGGCCGACGCCTTCGACGCGATGACGACGAATCGGTCGTACCGCCAGAAGCTGGCGACGGAGACGGCGGCCGAGGAGCTGCGTCGGCACAGCGGCACGCAGTTCGACAAAGACGTCGCCGACGCGTTCCTGCGCGTGCTGACCCGATCCGGCAAGCTGGCGGCGGAGCGGGGCGAGCGGCCCGGCGTGACTGCGCCCAGCGCCGTGTGAACGAACGGCGGAAGGTAGCGATTCGCCGATGTACGATGCCGGGTTCCGGCATCGTTTTTCTTTCCCTTGCATATAGGTAGTAAGAATTTACTAGAATGCTAGGGAGGATGAGGCGACGATGTTGGACAAGGATACGAGAAATGCGATTCGACGGGGCTTTAACCGGGCCGCAGCCGAGAAGGAGGCCGTCTTCGTCCCGCTGCCGGACGCCGATCTGCTCTTGATCGTCGCGGTCGACGCGCGGCGCGGCGCGTTCCAGGCCGGACTCGTGCGCCGGTTGGCCTGCCGGTTCGACGGACCGGATCCGGCCGTTCCGACGGAGCTGCCGCCGGCGAAGCTGTACGCCGCCGCCTTCGACGCGCTGCAAGGCATGCGGACGACGCCCCGCGAGACCGGCGGGGACGCCGCGCTGGAGGCGAGCATCGCGGACGTGCATGGCGAGCTGAAGGACATTTTCGACGAAATCGCAAGGAAGCTGCTCGGGGCGTAACGCGATTCCCTTCCGGGCATACTGGTGGGTGAACCGAAAGGGGGATGCGCATGGATCGGAACGCGCAAACGGTGCCGTACGGCTTCCGGGCGAAGGAGAACGGCGCGCAAGCGGCTCGGGGCACGTTGATTTACTATGACGCGTTCGCGCAGGAGGACGAAGCGGCGCTCGGCGAGGCGCTGGATCAGGCGGCGGCGCTCGCGCGGCGGCGAACGTTCGCGAAGCTGGTGCTGTACCCGCTCCACGAGGAAACGATCAAGCGGATGCAAGGGCGCGGCAGCTCGGTCGCACCGTATTACAAGCGGGAGGAACGGTTGTTCGAATGGCGGCACGAACGCGGCGAAGGGCTGGCGACGGTCGAGACGTGGGAGGGCAAGCGTAAAAAATACACGCCGATGGAGGCCGCGCTGCGTCACCTCGCGGACACGTATGCGGCGCCGCTGTTTCTGCTGCTGTCGCCGGACAACGCGAACGCTTTCGCGTCGTACGCCTCCTTCGACGAGTGGATCGCGAAGCTGCGCCTTGTGCTGACCGAGCCGCCGGCGTCGATTCATCCGAAGCTGGAGCGGCACCGCTCGCGCTGGGACGTCGCCGACGCAGAAGAAGAATAAAGCGTTTCGCCTTCCGTCCGGACGAGTCCGGGCGGTTTTTTTATCACCCATCTTGTCAAAATTTGTCGATATGGTAGAATGAATCGTCTTTACTAGATTCGTAGGTACATAAAAGGGAGAATGCGACATGAAAATGACCATGAAAACAAAGCTGGCCACCGTTCTCGCGGCATCGATGCTGTTCGCGGGCGTCGTCAGCGCGGCGGGCCTGCACGGCACGTTCGAGGGCAGTCCGATCGTGAAGGTGACGTCCGGCGGGCAGGAGCTGCAGGCGCTCGACGTGCCGGCGATCAACTACAAAGGGCGCACGATGGTGCCGATCTATATGCTTCGCGAACTCGGGGCGACCGTGGAGTGGGACGGCGCGAACGAAACGGTGAACGTCTCGCTCGGCGGCGGAAGCGACGGCTATACCGCCGAAGAAATTGCGGTGCTGTGGATGCAGTTTTACGGCAGCATCGCGGATCAGTACCGGGATTTGCAAAACTACGGCGACTGGCTCCTCGCCCACGCGGAGGATCAGAAGCAAGCGTTCCTCAGCGTGAAGGCGGGGTACGAGGTCGACGCGCATGTGCGGGACGCGAAGGCGTCGCTGCTCGAGGTGAAAGACATCTACGACGTGTATGCCGACGATGCGTTCTACCATCATGACTTAGTGCTGGAGAACGATTACGAATCGGATTTGAGCGCGGTCGCGCTGTATTACGCGGACGCGCTGGAGCTGTACGAGAAGGCGCTGGCATCGCTCGAGCTGTACCGTCAGCACAAGCAAGAGAAGGATGCGGAGGCGTTCTTGGCGACGCTCGGCGAGGCGCGGACGTTGACCGAGGAGTGGCGCGCTGTCGCGATGAACGGGTACGACGTGTTTTACGGGTATATCGAATTTTATCAATAAAGCTGCAGGGTTGGAAAACGGGTCGCGGTCGCGGCCTGTTTTTTTATGCGTCTTTCTTCCCTTGCACGCGCCGGCGGTACGCCGACGGACTTTCTCCGTACGCCTCGCGGAATTTGCGCGTGAAATAGAAGGGAGACGGGAAGCCGACGTCGGCGGCGACGTCCGCGATGCGCAGGGAGGTCAGCTCGAGCAGGCGGCAGCTCTTGCGCAGCCGCATATCGAGCAGCGTCTGCATGATCGTGCTCCCGGTACGCTCCTTAAAGAGGTGGCTTACGCGCGACACGGACAGTCCTGCCGCCCGGCCGAGCTTCTCCAAGGGAAGCTCCTCGTGCAGATGCCGCGCCATATATTCGAGCAAGTCCGCGATCCGTTCGTCCTCGATTTCGCTTGCGCGCCGCGCGTGCGAGAGGCGGAGCAACGCCAGCGCCTCCGACAAGGCGATCATGGCGAGCTCGAGCCGCTCCCCGCCGGGGCTCTTGCCGTCGTCGACGCAGCGGCGGAGCGCGTCGCGGCACCGGTCGCGCAGCCCCTCCTCCAGGCGGTGAATCGCGACGCCTTCCGTCCGGGGCAGCCGCAGCCAAGCGGCCCAATGCGGCTCCGGGACGAAGTGCGCCCATAAGAAGCTCCATGGGCCCCCTTCGGCGGTTTCGTAGTGCTGCGTGACGCCCGGCGGATACAACGCCGCGTCTCCCGGTTGCAGCGACGTCCATTCGTCGCCGAGCCGAAGACGGCCCCGCCCCGCGACCGTATACAGCAGCAGCCAATCCTTGGAGCCTTCGTGGCGGTAGCCGTAGTAACCCGCATCGACGACGAAGTGATCCGCCAGCAGCATGCCGTGCGGGGGCGTATAGCTTTCCTCGTATCGCATCTCATTCCTCCGCGCGAAGATTTGAAAACAATAGCAAGATCCGATAGGGATTGCAGCAGGTTTCTGACTCTCTGCTTGCGATATATATGATTATAATAGAGAAAGGCTGAATTCGAAACAGCAAGAATCGATAGGGGGAGATGGTCGTATGGCGCATTACGGGATCGAGCTTCGCAGCGGGAACCGCAACTGGGGGCATGTCTGGGAGGAGATCGGCGAAGGAGGGGTTTCTTGGGACGCCGGGAAGGAGCTGCCCGGCGGCCTGCGGCTGCGGCTGACGCCGGAGCGGGACGGAGCGATGCGCCTGGAGGCGGAAGCGGCCGGCGCTTTTGCG
>NZ_DASQMZ010000059.1:0-52421 GCF_035645235.1 Paenibacillus sp. | reverse complement strand
GAGGCCCAGCTCGTCCTGCGAGGCGAGCCACGCGTCGCGCCGCTGCGCGAGACGCTGCAACGCATCGTCGAACGTCAGCCCGAACTTGTCCATCTGCTTTTGCACGGTGCCTTCCAGCAAGGTGAACTGCTGCCGCGGGACGACGATCGGCGTCGAGAAGCCGAGCAGCGCGAACGCCTCCTTGAGCGTGCTCCAATACGCGATTTCGCTCGGCCCGAGTACGGTCGCGAGCGTCGGGAACACATACTCTTGCATGAGCGGACGCGTCAGCGCGTTATTGCTGAAGTCCCCGGGAGCGTCCTCCGCGCGGCGAAGCAGCTCCTCGCGCGTCAACCGCACCGTGCCCTTGCGGTCGACCGCGCCGGCGCCGCGCTCGTCGAGGAACAACAGCTTCCGCTCGCCCCCGTCGAACAGAAACAAGTTGAAGCCGTCGGCCGCGGATTCGGCCTGCAGCGGGTATCCCGCCGCCGACACCGACCGTTCGCCTTCTCGAAGCGCGGCGGACAACGCCTCGCGGCGCTCCAGCAGCGCGCGGAACATCGGCGCTTCCGCTTCGCGCAGCGCCGGGTTGTCCGCGTCGATCAACACGAGGCCGTGCTTGCCGAATAAGAGAGACATCGTCTTCGCGAACGCCTCCGACAAATTCGCGGACGCGTCGGCGACGCGCCGGAGCGCATCCAGGACGCCCGGTTTGAACTCGGTGTCCAGCATCGTCTCCGCGAGCGCCTCGATCGCCCCCGCCCACGCCTCCGGACCGACCGGCGTACGGCTGACCGCCGTCCGCCCCTCGCCCGTCGGATGCGCGATCGCGATCTTGCGAAGCTCCAGCTGCGGGGTGACGGCGTATGTATGGTTCGCTTCGTCCCAATCGTGGTCCTCGCCGGCGATCCAAAACACCGGCACGACCGGACGGCCGAGCCGCTTCTCGGCTTCGCGGGCCGTGCGCAAAATCGTCATCGCTTTATAAACGACAAGCATCGGTCCCGTAAACAGCCCCGCTTGCTGCCCGCCGACGACGACGAGCGCCTCCGGATCCCGCAGCCGTTCCGCGGCCGCGAGCGCCTCCGGTACCGGATTATGCTCGCGATTGTACCGAATTACCGCCGATGCGACCGCCTCGCGGCTCGCGGCGAGCCCGCCGCCCGACCGAGCCCGGTCGACCGCGGCGGCCCGTTCCGTCCAAGCCCGGTCCGGCTCGGCGTACGGGCTCGGCGCGTCGAAGCGGGACGTCGCCGCCGGCTTGCCGGCGGCGTAATCCGCGGCGATCGGGTGCATGCTTATATGGTCGTACGTCTCAAACCGCATCGGATACCCCTCTCTCGTGCTCGTGACTTTCATTTTACCCCTGAGGGGCGCTCTCGTCAAAAGGCAGCCTCCCGAGAGAACGACGAAAGGCCGCGTCTCGGGTGCATGTCGCACCGGACGCGGCCTTCGGCGGCCGAACGTTACACGTAATGGCAAGCCGCCCAATGGCCCGGCTTCGTCTCGACGAATTTCGGCTCTTCCTTGGCGCACTTCTCCGTCGCCGCGGGGCAGCGCGTTCGGAAATGGCAGCCGCTCGGCGGATGAATCGGCGACGGGATGTCGCCCTTGAGCACGATGCGCTCGCGCGTCGCCTCGATTTCCGGGTCGGGGATCGGAATCGCGGAAAGCAGCGCCTTCGTGTACGGATGCAGCGGGTTCGCGTACAGCTCCTCCGACGTCGTCAATTCCACCATCTTCCCGAGATACATGACCGCGACGCGGTCGCTGATATGCTTTACCATCGCAAGGTCGTGCGCGATGAACAAATACGTCAGGCCGAATTGCTTTTGAAGCTTCATCAGCAAGTTAACGACCTGGGCTTGAATCGAAACGTCCAACGCGGAAATCGGCTCGTCGCAGACGATAAATTTCGGATCGACCGCGAGCGCCCGGGCGATGCCGATCCGCTGGCGCTGGCCGCCGGAAAATTCGTGCGGATACCGCGTCGCGTGGTCGGGGTTGAGCCCGACGAGGTCGAGCAGCTCTTCGACCCGCTTCTTCCGTTCGCCTCGGCTGCCGACGAGACGATGCACGTCGAGCGCTTCCCCGATAATGTCGGTCACCGTCATGCGGGGATTCAGCGAGGCGTAAGGGTCCTGGAAAATCATCTGCATGTTCCGGCGCAGCGCCTTCATCTTCGAGCCGCGCAGCGAGTAGATGTTCGTCCCCTCGAACTTCACCTCGCCCTTCGTCGGCTCGTACAGCCGGAGGATCGTTCGGCCGGCCGTCGACTTCCCGCAGCCGGATTCGCCGACGAGCCCGAGCGTCTCGCCCTTGCGCAGCGAGAAGCTGATATCGTTCACGGCTTTGAGAGTGTTGCCTCCGCCGACATTGAAATACTTCGTCAAATTGCTGACTTCGAGCAAATTGGAGCTCATTGCGCCCCCTCCTTCCCTGCCGCCACCTGCGCGCTCGGCGCCATCGGATGGAGCAGCCAGCATGCCGCTTTATGGCTCGGGCTGATCTCCGTCATGTCGACGTCCCGCGTCTGGCAAATCTCCATCGCCTCGTCGCAGCGCGCGCAGAAGCCGCAGCCCGCCGGCGGCTTAATCAAATCCGGCGGCGTGCCGATGATCGGAATCAGCTCCTCGTCCTTCTTCTGGTCGAGGCGCGGCACCGACCGCAGCAAGCCTCTCGTGTACGGATGCTTCGGATTTTTAAACACTTCCCACTTCGTGCCCGTCTCCACGACCTTGCCCGCGTACATGACGATGACGCGGTCGCACATGTCGGCCACGACGCCGAGATCGTGCGTGATCAGAATGATCGACGTGCCGAGGCGCGTCTGCAAATCCTTCATCAGCGTCAAAATTTGCGCTTGGATCGTCACGTCGAGCGCCGTCGTCGGCTCGTCCGCGATGAGCAGCGCCGGGTTGCACGCCAGCGCGATCGCGATCATCGCCCGCTGGCGCATCCCGCCGGAAAATTCGTGCGGGTACTGCGCGAAGCGAGCCTCCGGGTTCGGGATGCCGACGAGCTTCAAAATTTCGATCGCCCGCTCCTTCGCTGCGTTCCTCGACATCTTCTGATGCTTGATCAGACCTTCGGTAATTTGCCGTCCGATCGTCAACGTCGGGTTGAGCGACGTCATCGGGTCTTGGAAAATCATGCCGATATCTTTGCCGCGCACGGCTTCCATTTCCTTTTCCGACTTCTTGGTGAGTTCTTCGCCTTTGAATCGGATGGAGCCGTTCTTAATCACGCCCGGAGGATTCGGGATGAGGCGCATAATCGTCTGCGCGGTCACGCTCTTGCCGCAGCCCGATTCGCCGACGATCGCGACGGCCTCGCCCTTCTTCACGTCGAAGCTGACGCCGCGCACCGCCTGCACCTCGCCGCCGCGGACGTTGAAGGAGACTTGCAAATCCTTTACTTCCAAAATCGTTTCCGACATCGTCGGTCACCTCCTACTTTTTCATTTTCGGATCGAATGCATCCCGCAGACCGTCGCCCATGACGTTAAAGGCGAGCATCGTGAGCGACAAGCAGAACGCAGGGAACAAGAAGCGCCACGGATAAATTTGAATGACCGCGAGCGAATCGTCGATCATCGTGCCCCACGATGCGTTCGGCACTTGCACGCCTAAGCCAAGGTAGCTGAGGAACGCTTCCGCGAAAATCGCGCCGGGAATCGTCAGCGTCAACGTAACGATGATCGGCCCCATCGCGTTCGGCACGAGATGGCGGAACATAATGCGCCACATGCTTGCGCCGAGCGATCGGGAAGCGAGCACGTACTCCTGATTCTTTAATTGTATGATTTGGCCGCGCACGATCCAGGCCATGTTGATCCAGCCCGTAATCGAGAGCGCCAAAATAATAACGAGGATGCTCGGCTCGAACACGACGACAAGCAGGATCGATACGAGCAGGTTCGGGATGGCGTACAAAATTTCCGCCGTCTTGTTCATGACCTCGTCGACGCGGCCGCCGACGTATCCCATAATCGCGCCGTAGACGACGCCGATCAACAGGTCGACGAGCGCGACGCACAGGCCGACGAGCAGCGACACCTTCGCGCCTTCCCACGTCCGCGCGAACAGGTCCCGCCCGAAGTCGTCCGTTCCGAACCAATGCGCGTTCCAGCTCGAAAGATTCGGCGGTTCGTTCGTCGCGAACAGGTCGTTCACGGTCGCGTCCCACGGCACGATCATCGGGCCGAACAACGCGAACAGCGTCATGACGACGATAATATACAAACCGGCCATCGCGAACGAATTTTTCCGGAATCGATACCAAATATCGGCCCAGGCGGACAAGCTTTCGCGCTCGATTTTCTCCGCCTTGGCCTCGTCCTTCGTAATTTTCCGGAACAGCTCCGGCTTCAAATCGGAAGGCTTCAATTGCGTCATGTCGGTCAACCTCCCTTTCCGCCGGAAAGCTTAATGCGCGGGTCGACCAACACATAAGCGATATCCGTTAAAAATCTGCATACCATCAAAATAATGCCGTAAAAAATCGTAAGGCCCATAATGAGCGTATAATCGCGGTTGTTGATGCTTGTGACGAAATGCTCGCCGATGCCGGCGATGCCGAATACTTGCTCGATGACGATCGAGCCGGTAATAACGTTCGCGGTGAGCGGGCCGATGTAGGTGACGACCGGCAGCAGCGCGTTGCGAAGCGCGTGGCGGGTCGTGACGACGAACGAGGACAAGCCCTTCGAACGCGCGGTCCGAATGTAATCGGAGTTCAGCACCTCGACCATCGTCGAACGGGTCAATCTCGCGATGAAGGCGACGGACAACGCGCTGAGCGCGATCGTCGGCAGCACGTAATGCAGCGGCGACTTCAATCCAGTGACCGGGAACCACCGCAGCTCCGCCGAAAAATAATATTGCAGCAGCGGCGCCAAGACGAAGCTCGGAATCGACACGCCGAGCACCGCCAGCACCATCGTCAAATTGTCGAGCAGCTTGCGGTGATACAGCGCGGCGAGGACGCCCATGCCGACGCCGAACATGACGGACGCGATAATCGATACGATCCCAAGCTGGGCGGACAAATAAAACGATTCGTTAATCATCGTCGCGACCGAACGGTATTGGTATTTCATCGAAATGCCCAGATCTCCGCTGAACAGCTTGCCCATATACGTCAAGTATTGCTCCCAAATCGGGCGATCGAGCCCGTAATGCGCCATGATGCGTTCTTGAATCGCCTTCGGCGTCTTTTCCGACAAGAACGGATTGCCGGGAATGAGCTTCATCAGCACGAACGTAGCCGTAGCGAGTACGTAGAGCGAGGCGAGCGTGAAGATCAGTTTTTGTAGCAGGAAACGTAGCAAGCGCGAAACACCTCTTCCTCGACAGAATTCTATTCTAATATTGTAAACGGCGGCAACCATTCTTTCTATTTTAAAATGTTGCCAAGCGCGCCGGAGTGATCGATTTCATAGAAGTGCCTATCCACGCAGAAAAAGGGGCATATATAGGGACGCTATATATACCCCAATTCCGAAAAGCGTTACAAGCTTACTTGCCGATTAGTGAGCCTCGATATACCCGCGAGTATAATCCATGTTGCCGGAGTAGTCGATGACGACGTCTTTCACGTACGGCTTGTTCATCCAAATCCGCGTGTAGTAGTACAGCGGGAGGAGCGCCATCTCATCGCCGATCAAAATTTTCTCGGCTTGCGCCATCAGCTTCATGCGCTCCGCGTTGTCTTGCGTCGCGTATGCGTCTTTGACGAGTTGATCGTACTGCGCGTTGTTGAACCCGAGGTCGTTGTTGCCGGACGTCGACGTGAACATGTCGATGAACGTCATCGGATCGTTGTAGTCCGCTCCCCAGCCTGCACGTGCGACGTCATAGTTGAGCGCCGTGCGGTTTTGGAGGAATACGGCCCATTCTTGCTCTTCGATCTTGACATTAACGCCGAACGTCGATTTCCACATGTCGGCGACGGCCGTAGCGATCTTCTTGTGGCCTTCGCTCGTGTTATGAAGCAGCGTGAAGCCCGTTGCCGGGTCCCAACCCGCTTCCGCGATGCCTTCCGCCCACAGCTTCTTTGCTTCTTCCAAATCTTCTTTAAAATATTGCGTATGGTCGACTTCCTCGCGGAACGTCGCTTTCTCGCCTTTGATGCCCGCGGCTACGAAGCCGTATGCCGGCGCTTGGTTGCCGAGCGTAACCTTGTCGATCAGCAATTGACGGTTTACCGCCATCGTCAGCGCCTTGCGCACTTTCGCGTTGTCGAAAGGCTTTTTCTTGTTGTTGAAGTTATAGTAGTACGTGGACGCGATACCTTGGATGATCAAGTTCGCTTCCGGATCGTTCTTCAGCACCGGAATTTGCTCCGTCGGAATTTCGCCGTTCGGACCGCCTGCCCAGTCGAGTTCGCCCGTGTTGTACAGGTTAAGCTCGGTTTGCGGCTCGGCAATCATCGCCATCGAAACTTCCGAGAAGTTGACTGCGTCTTTGTCGAAGTACGTGTCGCTCTTCGTCAGCTTGATGGAGTCGTTGTGCGTCCACTCCGTCAGGTTGAACGGACCGTTGCCGACGAATTTCGCCGCTTCCGTCGCCCATGCCGGGTCGCCTTCGACCGTAGCCTTATGCACCGGATAGTACGTGAAGAAGGACGTCAGGCTCAGGAAATAAGGCGTCGGGTTCACGAGCTTTACTTCAAGCGTGTAGTCGTCAAGCGCTTTGACGCCGACTTGGTCGGCCGTTAGGCCGCTGTCCGGCGTGTTGTACTCCGCCGCGTTTTCGATGTAGTACAACTGATAAGCGTAAGGCGCCGGCGGATTCAGGTTCGGATCGAGCGTCCGCTTCCAAGAATACTCGAAATCATGCGCCGTCACCGGATCGCCGTTGCTCCACTTCGCGTCTTGGCGAAGCTTGAACGTCCACGTCTTGCCGTCATCGGAAGTCGTCCAGGATTCGGCGACCGCCGGCTCCGCTTCGCCCGCCGCGTTCATGCGAGTCAACCCTTCATAAAGACCGATCATGACCGTGAAGGAAGTTTGGTCTTGCGCCTGCGCCGGATCCAAAGAAGGCGGCTCCGTCGAGATATTCATGCGGAACACCTGGTTGTCCGCTTTTCCTCCTGCTGCAGGCTCATCCGCCGTAGCGTTGTTGCCCTCCGTGTTCTTGCTGCCTTCGCTCGTGGACGGCGTGTTCGTCGTCTCGCCCCCGGAGCTGCTTCCGCAAGCCGCCAGCACCGTGCCCATCATTAGTACGATGGCCAAGATCGCCAGCGTGCCGCGTTTGATCCCCTTCGACATTAGGCTTTTCCTCCTCAAAAAAATTAGTAGTAAACTACCTGCAACATAATATACAACCACCGGTCAAAAAGGTCAATAATGAATTTTCCAAGTTTGTAAATCAATCTCACACTTATGTAACATAAATATTCCATTCGGTGAGATTTCCGTTCAAGCCGCTTGACCCGGGCCCGCAACGCTATTAACCGTAGTTTAAATAAACGCAGGGAAAAAGGCAAGCAAACGCTTTCAAATTTTACAAAAAAAATCGACCGCAAGCTGCGGGCGATGTCGTTAGCGATCTTTCGTTATCTTGGCGATTTCGTGACAATCTTGTATGCCTCGCTTAATTCGCGGTATACATCGCTCTCGAGCTGGGCGCGGACCTGCGACTTTACGATGACCTCGCCGCGCGTCGTCGTCGTATATCGCGGCGGCAGCTTGTTCAGCGCGATCGCCATCATATCGTCCCGATGGATCGGCTCGAGCTTCTCAAGCTCCGGCATGGCCGTAATCATCTCCTTCAATACTTTGGCGACGATCTCTTCCATTAAGTTATGTACCGCCACGCCCATCCCCCGCTCACCATAAATTTTTCGTGATCCCGACCGCCATCAGCAAAATATACGCGGCGGAGAGTCCTAGAAACCCGATGCGCCATACCGCCCGAAGCGTCCGTTTGACGTCGAACGCCCCCTTCGCACGCTGCTGCAGGTTGCCGAGCACCCCAAAGCCCAGAAGAAACATCAACAACAACAGATACAATCCGAACGTCGATTGGAACAATTGGTTATAAAGGGCGGCGACGATGCCGATGAGCGCGAAGGTCGTGACGTCCATCGCACGCTTCGTCGCGAGTTTCTTTTCCTTCCTATATACGTATACCCCGCCCCACACCAGCGCGAACGGCAGGAATGGAGCGATCGCCAAAATCGCGTAAATCCGTATGACCGCGTCTATGACCCATGACACGAAGTCCCCCAACGTTCGACACCTGCCTTCCGTTCCGCGGCTGCGCCGATCGGGAACGAGCATATATTGTGTCATATTATACCATGAGGTCGTTTTCAAACAAAAGATCCCTAGCCATTTTCTATGAGAATAGGGCCGGGATCCTGTTGCATCGCATTTCTATTCGATTCGTTCGAGATTTCCGTTCGCATCCATCTTAAAGCGAGACTTTAACTCTTCCTCGTCCTCGACGAGGAACGCCATCTTCCGGGCTCGATCCATAATTTGAATCAACGCCTTGTAATCGTCGTTCACCGTCCGATAATCCGTCTGCACGTGATTCACTTCGCTCGATAGTCTCTCATTTTCTTCCCGAAGCCGCGCCAGCTCCTCGTCCTTCTCGCGAAGCTCCTTCTCGAGCTGGCGAATCTGGCGGTTAAGCTCCGTCTGCGTACCCTTCCACTGCCGCAGGAAGCGAATGATGCCGTCGAACGAAATCGCCTCCTCCGCGCCGCTCTCGTAACGAGTCCCGCTGTCGACGTCCGCGGTCGCAACGCTCGCCGTTCTCGCTTCCTCCGACATCGCGTGTTTGCGAGAGCTCCGCTTTTGTCGCTGCGCCTTGGCGATTTGGATCGCGGCTTCGTATTTTTTCCGCACGCAAGAGTTCCACCGGAACCCGCAAGCGGCTGCCGTACGCCCGATACGCTCCCCGACCTCCTCGAACGCGAGCAGCTGCGTGCTGCCCTCCCGTATATGCCGGAGGGTGACCTCCGCCAACATTAAATCGTCCTCCGGACTCCATGCGTCTTGTCGAACTGCCGACATGATCCGTAAACCTCCTAACCAATGTTTCGGGTATAGATGCACAATTTATCTCTATGCCCATAGTAGAGTTCATAGAATCTATTTCATACTATTTTGTATGTCCAAAAAAACGGCTCGACATACGTCTTTGGTCCTATCTGAAAAGTTTCCGTTTCTGTCACGGATGCGTCGTTTACACGGATGTGCGAAACGGATATAATGACCATTAGATGATTTTTTACGACTGCAATGTAGAGAGGGGGAGCGTCATGCCGCGCATGTTTCGAGTTCTCGGCTTCTGGACTCTCGTCATCGGCTTGATGGCGTTAGCGGGCGATATGTACGCGATGGCGTTGCTGTTCTTTTTTCAGACGGCCGCCTTCGTCGTTTTGGGTTACATGAATTTGTCCGAACGGACCTACATACTCCTGTTCTGGGGGTACATGATCCTGTCGTTCACAGGATTCACGTATTGGTCCTTCTTCAAACTGGAGACGTTCTAAATTCGATTTTCGGAAACAAAGGGCTGCCGAGGACGTTCCTCGGCAGCCCTTTCTCGTCGCTCGGCGTCGGTTCCTTATGCGGGAGCGCCGTCCGTCTTTTCCATCGTCATGACCTTGAACAGCTCGCTCATGCCGTCGCTGATCAACAGCTGCCGAATGGCCCGATTCGCGCGCGCCTCCGGAGAGAACGGATCGCGACCGGCGTGATTTTGCAGCTTGTTCAGGACGCCTTCGTCGACGAGGAACTGCTTTTGCGTCACGACGCGGACATCGGCGAATCCGGCCGCTTCGGCCGCTTCCGCGCACCACTCGAAGTTGACGTGAGCGGTGATGTCCTGGGCGCCGGGCCGCTGGAGCGCATCGTCGCTCGCCGTATGGCCGCGGTACGTTAGGAGCGTCCCGGCCATCCGATGCGGTCCGTACAGCTCCGCGGAGACGTCGCCGTAATCGGCCAGCAGCGCAAAGCCCCGGCGCATAGTCGCGCCGAGACGCTCGAGCCAGCGCAAGCCGGCCAGCCCGACCTCGAGACGCTGCCCCTCGGCCGCCTCGATTCGTGCCGACGTCAGCCGTTCCGCGACCGCCTCGTCCTCGATCGGGCCGACCGCTTCGCGCAGCGCGCCGCTCGCTTCGTCCCGTTCGACGTATATTTCGTACCACTCGCCGCCAAGGCGAACGATTCGGTGCACCGGGAACGCGTCCAGCAGCTCGTTCGCGAACAGGAGCGTCGTCTCCTCCCGCAGCGTCCGTTCGACCTGCGCGTCGCCCGGGTCGCACACGCCCGCGATCCGTTCCGCATGCGAGGCCAGCCGTTCCCGTTGCAGGCGCCGGTGGTGCGGGCTGCCCTCGACCGCCAGGAACGCCATTCGGGCATACGTATCCGGGAACGCTTGGCGCAGCTCGTCCAGCACGGCGCACGCCAGCCTCCCGTCGCCCCCGCCCCACTCGACGATCGCGATCCGCTCGCCGGCCGGCGCCGTTCTTCGCGCCGCGGCGTCCAGCCGGGAGGCGATGCATCCGCCCATCACGTTGCCGATATGCGCGCTTGTGTAAAAGTCCCCGGCTTTGCCGAGCTTCGTCTCGCCGCGTTGGTAATAACCGATGCCAGGCTCGTATAAACATAATTGCATATACGCGGCGAACGTCATGCGACCGCCCCGCTCGCGCAGCCTTCGAGCCACGGCGGCTTCGACCGCCCGATTGCGAACTTCCGTCAACGTCTTCCGCCCCTCTCGCGATTGCCAACCATTCGCATCGCCGCCGTACAGACAAACGGCGGCTCCGTCGTTATAATAATACTAGGCTTTCAGGAAGGAGTCACACGTTCATGGCGTACCCTACGAATTCGAGACAACATCCGTTGCTTCGCGCCGCCGTCCTTACCGCGCTCTCGCTCTCGCTGCTTGCCGGCTGCAAGTCGGCGCCGGTCCGCGATTACGCCGCCGAGGGCGCCGTATGGAAGGCGCGCATCGCCGAGGCTTATGAACGGAACGACTCGTTAGACAATTTCAAATTCGACGGACATTTTTCTTATGAAGCATCGGAACCTACGAAGGCCGCCGACGCTCCGAACGGCGTGCTGCCCACGTTGGCGGACGGCCTCGCCTGGTCCGGCGTCTGGTACCGGGAGCCGCTGCGCCTTGAAGCCGAACTGCGGCTCGGCGAAGCCGAGACGGCTCCCTCCATGCCGTTCCTTGTCCAAGACGACAAGCTTTATGTCCATATCCCTTCGCTGAACCGTCAGGACGAGTACTTCTCCGTCGACCTGTCGGCGAACGAAGCCGACGGACCGCTCCCGATCGAGCCGCTCGTCCGCGCCGCCGGCGCTTTCGACGAGCTCGCGAAGGCCGTCGTCGAGCGCGTCGATCCGGCTTGGGTCCGCGCGGCCGACGGCTCGGCTCCCCCGGCGGAAGGCGAAGGGACCCGCGACGAGACCGGCGTCGAGGCAGCCGAAGCCGAAGCGGCGGCGAACCGCCTGCCGGACGTCTTCGTCGTCGAAGCGACCCCCGATAACGCCGAGCATCTCGCCTCCGCTTTCCGCGACGGCTACGCCGCGTGGTCGTCCGCGTTCCCCGATCGGCTCGGGGCGTCCCAAGCCGCGTTCCTGGACGAGACGCTCCGCGTCGGAGAAGGAAGCGTGCTTCGGATCGCCCTCGACGAGGCGGGCTACATCGTCGAGCAATCGATCGACTGGACGTTCGTCCGCGCTCAAGACGGCGAGGCGTCCTCGAGCGAAGCCGCTCCGGCGTCCGAGCCGGCCGTCGAAGCCAGGCTCGCCTACGCGGCGCGCCTGGCCGAACCGAACGGCGCCCCGGCGATGAACGCCGTGCCGCCGTCGAACGTCTTGCCGCTCGAGCATGTGCTCGCCTTCTTGAAAGCGGGGCAAGCGCAAACGCCGGCGCCGTAACCAAGCGATCGATAGCGGACCTCGCCAACGTCAAAGGCGAAGCAGGAAACTTTTATTTCACGGACGGGCGGTGAGCAACGATGCGAAGATGGATCGCGGGGTACGCGGCGGCGGCGTTAACGGCGACGACGCTGTTTTCGTTCCCGGCCGGGGCGAGCCCGGTCGTCGGCGAACCTACGCAGGAGCCGTCTGCCGTACAGGAGACGGAAGCCGTAACGGACGGCGGCTCGCCGTTCGTCCAGCAGGGGTTGACGATTTACGAGCTGGATAAGGAGTTGCTTCGGCTTCAAGCCGAGGAAGCCGACGTCGACGCGTCGATCGAGGAACAACGGCAACAAATCGCCCGTCAGCAGGTCGCGCTCGATCAGCGGACCGCTTCGGCGGGCCGCGTGCTTCGATCGTATTACATGGGTCAGCGCGATCGGATGTGGCTGCTCCTGTTTCGCATGAGCTCCCTGAGCGAGGCGCTGACCGTATTGGATTATTTGCAGGCGATCGTCACGAACGACTTTCGGACGTTGGAGCTGTATCGGGAAGCGTACCGGGAGCGGCAGTCGCTCCTCGCGGAGCTGACGTCCCGTCAGGCACGGCTCGACTTCGTCATCGCGGAGCACGAGAGGCAGCGCGTTCGACTGCTCGAAGAGCAAGCCGAGCTGGACCGGCGGCTGGCCGAGTTGGACGAAGCCGAACGGGAAGCCCAGCTGGCGGCGATCGCGGCCGCGACGACCGAATGGGAGGAAGAAGGAATCCCTCTGTTCGAGGAGGTGTTGTCCGCGCTCGGCGCGGCCATGACGGATTTGCCGGCGCTGCTCTCCGACCCGGAGCTCATTTCGGTAAAAGGCGGATCGATGGAAATTCGATTGACCGAGGATGCGTTCAATGCGTTCCTTATGGAGCGCAATCCGATTTTCGAAACGTTCCGCTTCGGCTTTGCGCCATCCGGATTGACGGTAACGGGCGCCTACGAGGAGAAGACGGCGACGCTGCAAGGCGCTTACATATTGGAAAAGGAACCCGCGAACGCGCTTCGCTTCCAGATCGACAGCGTGCGCTTCAACGGCTACGAGCTGCCGGAGCCGACGCGAGCGGCCATGCAGGATCGATACGATCTTTCCTTCGAGCCGGGTCGTCTCGTCGCCGGTCTCGAGGTTTCCGAGCTGATCAACGAACAAGGCGTACTGCGCGTCAAGCTGCGCTTTGCGATCGGCGCCTCGCGCCAGTAGCTCTACGGCAAGGCCGCATACGCCGGCGCGGCGGTCGGAGCCCCGTAGGATGCCGGCGCGGCGTCGATCGCCCTCATTAGAGGCCGAAGCGCGAACCGCACCTCTGTCGCATCCAGACCGCCCCCGAGCGGGAGCGGAGAAGCGGTCCAAGCGCCTGCGCCGCCAAGCATGGTGGGCGTCCCCGCCGCGAGCGACGCCGATAGACCGAACGACGAGCGCGTCACGGGCAAGTAGGCGCCGACCCGCCCGTCGCGTTCGAACGATGCCGGGTCGGTCACGAAACGAATCCACTCGGCGGCCTCCGCCGGATGCGCCGTCGACGGCGATACGACGTAGCTGCTGCCGGCGAACGGCGGCAGCCCGCCCGGCGCCGCCCCTTCGTCCGCCACATAGGCGGCAGCCAACCACGCGCCCCCTTCCTCGCCGGATAACGTCTCGAACGCTTCGCTCAGCCGCACCAACGCCCATGGCGCCTCCCCGCTCGACACCGCGGCGATCGAATCGACGATCGGCGCTTCCGGCAGTCCCGCTGTGCGCTCGCTCCCATCCGCCTCCGCCTCCGCCTCGGCTTCCGCCTCCGCCGCAGGCGCCTCTTCGGATATCGCCGTCGCCTCGGCGGCTGCTTCGCCGCCCCCTTCCCCCGGATCCGCTTCGGCCGTGCCCGCGTCAGCGGCGTTCCCGTCGTCGTCCGCCGCTTCCGCCGGGGGTTCTTGCCCCTCTTCGGGGCTCGCGGGCGCCGGCGCCGCCGCCCCGCCGCGCAGCAGCCGCGAAGCGTATCCGGCATCTTGCGCCGCATCTCCCGTAAGCGCGATCCCTCCGGCCTTCAACCAATCCGACACCCGCATCGGCCGTTCCGCTTGCGGCGCGAACGCCGCATCCGAGCGGTAAACGAACACATAGGGATCCCAATCTGCCGGCACGCCCCACAAATAGCCGTTCCATCGTGCGGCGCCGCGCACCGTCTCGAACCATTGGGATTGGCGTTCGGCCGTTATGTAATCGTCCAACGACAGCAAGCGGCCGCCCGCCGCTTCGTTCCGGACCCACTCCGCAGGGTACAACAAAATATCGGGCGCTTCGCCCGTTTCGGTTTGCGTTCGGTAATCGTCCCTAAGCGCTTCCGGGTCGACGTTGATCACGTCCACGGATACATTGGGACGCTCCCGCTCGAATCGTTCCGTCGCGCGGCGAATCGCCGCGAACGTATCGGCGTCCGTCGAGACGACGGCCCGCAGCGCGACGAGGGGCACCGCCGCTTCGTCGGCTTGTCCCGGCTCGGGCGTTACCGCCGCGCCGAACGGATCGGGGACTTCTTCTCTTGTGACGTCGCCGAGTCCGACCAGCATAAACAGCGTCATGCCGACGGCGCTCATCGCGAGAATGAACCATTTGCGCATGAATGCGTTTCCCCTCCTGCTCCTCCATCTTACCAGATCTCGGAACGGGCGTGGATTTCATTTGTGTTACAAGCCGGACTGGCTTAGAATATATCGAAATGCGACGTGCGGAGAAGGAGCGGAGATGCCATGTTGAAATTCGGCGTGCTTATGGATTTGCCGGAGGGCAAGCGCGCAGGCTATTACGCGCAAATCGTGAAGGCGCTGGCCGATGCGGTCGAAGTGTTCGACCGGGATAAAGAGTTAATCGTCGTCGACGACGCGGAGGCGGCGCGGCGGACGGCGGAGGTGCTGGAGAAATATCGTGTCGGCTGGGAGCCGATGCGCTTGTGGCTCCTCCCGGAAGGCGCCGCGCTGCCGGCGTCCGCGGCGGAATACGGGTTCGAGAGCAAATTCGGCAATGCGTATCTGTATGCCGATCGCGTCGCCCTCTTCCGCGTGCCGAACGAGCAAGAGGCGGGAGCCGAGCTCGCTCCCGCCTTGCTGCAAATCGAGGAATTCGTCTTGCTCGTCTACGTCGAGGGCGCGACGAAGACGTACGCTTGCGAACCGCATCTTCGCGAGACGGTCGAAGGCGTCGCGCGCCGGTACCGCGTCGCGGTACAATTTATCCTCTGACGATTCGAACTTACAATAAGTCCGCGGCGAGCTGCGCGAGATGCGAGCGCTCGCCCTTTTCCAATGTAATATGACCCGATAACGATTCCGTCTTGAAGCGCTCCACGACATGCGACAGCCCGTTGCTGGTGGCGTCGAGATACGGATGGTCGATCTGCTCCGGATCGCCCATGAGCACGATCTTGCTGCCCTCGCCGACGCGGGAGACGATCGTCTTCACCTCGTGACGGGATAAGTTTTGCGCCTCGTCGATGATAATGAACTGACCCGGGATCGAGCGGCCTCGGATATACGTCAGCGCTTCGACCTGGATGCTCGTCAGCCCCGCCAAAATTTTGTCGATGTCCCCGTTCTTCTTCGTGTCGAACAAATACTCGAGGTTATCGTAGACCGGCTGCATCCACGGCCGCAGCTTCTCCTCCTTCTCCCCGGGCAGGTAGCCGATATCCTTGCCCATCGGAACGACCGGCCTCGCAATGAGCAGCTTCTTATATTTTCGTTCGTCCTCCACCTTCATGAGACCGGCCGCCAACGCCAGCAGCGTCTTGCCCGTCCCGGCTTTGCCGGTCAACGTCACGAGAGGCACGTCGTCGTTGAGAAGCAGCTCCATCGCCATCCGCTGCTGCGCATTGCGGCCCGAGATGCCCCACACCGGCTCGTTGCTCAAATACAACGGCTCAAGCCGCTTCCCGTCGGCGTTCACCTTCAGCAGCGCCGACTTCGACGAGCCCATCTCGTCCTTGAGAATGACGAACGTATGCGGATACAAAGACGTGTAAGGGGATACGCTCGAGACCGGCAGCATTCGATACGTATAAAACTCGTCGATGACCGACGGATGCACCTTCATCGTCATATAACCGGTATACATATCGGACAGACTGACCGTTCTATCGTTTAAATAATCCTCCGCCCGCAGTCCCAGCACATCCGCTTTAATACGGACCAGCACATCTTTGCTGACGATGACGACCGGCTTCGGATTCGGATTTTCTTGTTCTTCGTAATAATAATTCAGCGCAACCGCCAAGATTCGATTATCGACCGTCGATTCGCCGAAAAGCTCTTGCATGCGGGCAAAGCTGCGGTGATTCAGCTCGACCTTGAGCGTTCCCCCGCTCTCCAGCGCGATCGAATCGTGCAGCCTTCCCTTGCCGCGGAGGCCGTCCAACAGCCTCGAGACGTATCGGGCGTTCCGGCCGAGTTCGTCCGCGTTGCGTTTCTTTGTATCGATTTCCTCGAGCACGACAGCGGGAATGATGACGTCGTTGTCTTCGAACGCATAGATGGCATTCGGATCATGGAGCAGTACGTTCGTATCCAGCACGTAAATTTTCTTCATCGCAATTCCCTCCATAGCATCGGTTGGCGGTTCGGGAATACATAGTCGGAGCCTCGTCAGAGCACACTACCTGCAATGAAACTTCATTTTCCCGAAAGGACGGAACCGAGATGCGAAAGCAAACACTTGGACTCGCGGGCGCGCTTCTCGCCCTAACCTTCGTCGCAACGGCCTGCGGCGGACGCGGCGATGCGAATTCGGAGGCGCAAGGGGCGAATGACGCCTACGAGGTGCGCGTGCAGCAATCGGCGCCGAACGTAGACGAGGAACGGTCTCGCGCGACCGAAGCGCGGCTCGAGCAGCTCGCCGAAGGCATTCAAGAAGTCAAGCATGCCAATTGCGTCATCGTCGGCAATACGGCGATCGTCGGCATCGACGTCGGAGGCGATGTCGAGCGGTCCCGCGTCGGCACGATCAAATACGCCGTAGCGGAGGCGTTGCGCAAAGACCCCGTAGGGATTCACGCGATCGTCACCGCCGATATGGATCTAAATCACCGCCTTCAAGAAATTCGGCAGGACATGGCGAACGGGCGGCCGATCGAGGGCATTGCCGAAGAGCTGGCGGATATCGTCGGTCGCATCGTTCCCCAGCTGCCAAGGGATACGCAACGGATCGGGGGCGAGCCCGAGGATCCGATGGCGGCCACCCAAGAGCGCGGGGTGAACCAAGTCGAATCGGAGCAGAACGGTTCGACGAAGGCGTCGAATGCTGGAGAACCGAAAGACAACCGAGATTTTCCGGGTCACCCTTCCAATCGATAATGCCGTCGAAATGTCGAATATCCCCTTACAAACACGGAAAGCCTAGTCGAATAATCGACTAGGCTTTCTTCATGGCGGCGAACACCTGATTGTCCAGCTTCTCCGCCGCGCGCTTGTCATACGTCTTCTCATACGCCGGCTCGACGGAAATCCGCGCGCCGTAAAACATCGAGTCGCGCACCGATTCCACCTCGATGTCGATGCACACCAAGGCGAAAGGCACGCCC
The DNA here is from genome assembly GCF_035645235.1 of Paenibacillus sp. Taxonomy (GTDB): domain Bacteria; phylum Bacillota; class Bacilli; order Paenibacillales; family YIM-B00363; genus Paenibacillus_AE. The sequence goes on along the minus strand of NZ_DASQMZ010000059.1, from coordinate 34,957 downwards.
TCGAGCGCGTCCTTCACGATCTTCGCCGCGCCGTACACCGTGTGTACGCTGCCCGCCGCGAATAAGGTCGCGTTCACCCGCGGATTCGCGCGCACGTTGCCCGCGATGCGCGACCGTCCGTCGACGGCGAAGCGCATGGTGCGTTCGTTAGGCGCGTACACCCACGAGATCGCGTTCGCGACCGGTCCGCCCGTCTCCGCATCGATCGTGCCGAGGATGACGAGCTTTTCGTCGTTCAACTGCGAAATCAGTTCCGAAGATAAAACCGTAACGACTTCCGACATGTGTCCGTTAGCCTCCCAGCATATGCCTATGTTGCCGTCCGCAGCCCCATTATACCATAGCCCTGGGGGAAGCGACAGCGGCGAACGCGGCGTTAGTTCGCCGCCGCATTCTCCGCCTCGCCGGCGCCCTCGGCCGCAGGCGCGGGTTCCGCCGGCGGGGGGCCGTCCCGAAGCAGTTGGTTTTGAAGCTTGACGGACGCGGCATCCACGTCTTCTTGGGACAGGCGGACGTACTGTCCGTCCCATTCCCCTTCCAAGTGGATGTATTCTATTTTATCGTTATCGATGCCGATATATGTTTCGATCATATGCTCGATTTGCTTCGACGGAATATCGGTCTTCACGTTGTTCGACACCGCGTCGAAGACGCTGCCGACCTTCAGCAGCCCTTGCGGCGTCTTCATCTTGTCGAGCAGCTTCGAAATGACTTGCTGCTGACGCGCGTTGCGTTCGAAGTCGTTCGACTCCTGCGTGCGCGGGCTGCAGCCGGCCGACGATTTCCGATAACGAACGAAGTCGAGCGACTGTCGACCGTCGAGCGGCTGAACGCCTTTTTTGAGGTTAATGTTCGTGCCGTCGGCGTTGTCGCGGTAACACATATTTTGATCGACGTCGATCGTCAGGCCGCCGTACGAATCGACGACATCGACGAACGTCTGGAAGTCGATGACGCTCACATAGTCGATCGGAACGTCCAAGAAATCACTGTATAACGCTTTGATTTTTTCCATCGCGTATTGCTGTCGTTCGTCTTTGTCCTCCGGCGCTTCCTTCAGGTTCCCATACAAGTAAGCCGCGTAAAAGCTGTTCGCTTTGGCCGCGCGAAGGTCTTCCGGATCGATGAACGTATCCCGCGGAATCGATACGAGCGAAGCCGTCTTGCTGTTCGGATTCAGGGTGGCGACCATGATGACGTCGGTATTGGCGCTGCGCAGCACTTCCCGATAGTCGGTGCCAAGCACCAGAATCGAGATCGGTTTCTCGCTGGCGCGTTCCTCCGGCGCGATCGTCTCGTCCGTGCCGATGTCGGCGACCAAGTCCTTCGCTTCGTAATACAAATACACGCCATAGCCGACGATCGCCAGCAGCGCGATAACCATAAGAATAATGACGCCTTTGAAAAGGCTGAGCCCGCGCGGCTTCGCCGGCTTGGGCGTGCAGATGACCGCCTTGCCGCCGCGCGGCGGCAGCGATGCGTTCGGGGGGTTCGTCATGCGTCTCACCTGATCTATTCGTTATATTTCGGATTGGCGGTAATATCGACGAGCAGCTGCTCGGCCGCTTCGCGGTCGTACATCTGCGTCTTGCGTTTGCCTTCCTTCACATAAGTAACATGATACATGGTGTCGTCGACCTTGCCAATCGCAAATAACTCCAGACCATGATCTTCCTTCAAAATCTCTTCGAAAAAGAGCGCCGTCTCCTTCGCCGCCCCGTCTTCGGGCCGGCCTTCCTCGACTAGCTTAATTTGCAGCCAGTTAAATAGTGCGTCTTCGAGCCGCATGGACTTACTCCTCCTTCAACAGCATCGCCCGCCAGCCGGCGCGCCACCACGCGCGAACCGCGTCGAGACGAGGGTCGGGCGGCAGCCGGTCCGCCGCCGCCAACGCCTCGGCGGGAGAAAGCAGGCGGTCCAGCAGCGCCGCCCCGCAATGAGAAACCGCGAGCGGAGCGGCGAGCGTCACGTCGCCCGGCTCGTCCAGCCGAAGCGAAGCGCCCTCCCCGCCGCAGGCGGCCTCGTCGTCCCCGAGCAGCAAAGCAAGCTTAAAACTGGGCAATAAAAACGGATGCGCCGCCTGCGCCAAGCGCCGCAGCGCATCTCCTTCCTCCGCTTCCAGCGGAAACCTCGCCGAGAGGAGCGTAGGCGCGTCGGGCGTTCCGACGACGGGCGTCGCCCAATACCGATAAGCCGCCACGCCGCCGCTATCCCTTCGTATCGCCGTTCGCTTCGCGCTTGCGCCGCTCGCGGCCTTCGACCCAATATCGAACGCGCACGAGCAGCATCAGGCCGACGGCGACGAGCAGGCAAAGCACGATCGGCAAGCCGAACATTTGGAAAATCAACAAGACGAACGTGCCGACGCCGATCAACAAATAAATGATCGCATCCTTCAGGAGCGGAAGCTTCCGCACGCGAAACACCTTATTGTATACGTACGTCACCAAGGCATAGATGATGGCGTACGTAATCCAGACATGTTCGAAGAGCCATTCGTTCATGTGTTGACCAACTTCTTATTTTTTTCCGACCGTTCGCGTTCGCTCTTGTTAAGAATCTTCTTGCGAAGGCGAATCGACTTCGGCGTAATTTCGCAATATTCATCGTCGTTCAAGTACTCGAGCGCCTGCTCGAGGCTCATGATGCGCGGCGTCTTTAAACGCACCGTATCGTCCTTCGAAGCGGACCGTACGTTCGTCAGCGCCTTTTCCTTACAGATGTTGACGATGATGTCGTTGTCGCGGTTATGCTCGCCGACGAGCATTCCCTCGTACACCTCGGTGCCCGGCGTAACGAACAAGATGCCGCGATCTTCGACGGACATCATGCCGTAAAACGTCGCCGTTCCGGTTTCGCTTGCGACGAGCACGCCCTGGTGGCGTCCGCCGACGCCCGCGCCGGCGTACGGACCGTACGAATCGAACGCGTGGTTCATGATGCCGTAGCCGCGCGTCAACGTCAGGAAGTCCGTCCGGTAGCCGATCAACCCGCGGGACGGGATCAGGAACTCGATCCGCACGTTGCCGCTGCCGTTGTTGACCATGTTGACCATATCGGCCTTGCGCGCGCCGAGGCTTTCCATGACCGCGCCCATGCTCTCCTCCGGTACATCGATAAGCAGACGTTCGATCGGCTCCATCTTCACGCCGTCGACGTCTTTCACGATGACTTCCGGCTTAGACACCTGGAGCTCATAGCCTTCGCGGCGCATGTTCTCGATCAGAATGCCGAGGTGCAGCTCGCCGCGCCCGCTGACGACGAACGCGTCGGGGCTTTCGGTATCTTCGACGCGCAAAGCGACGTCGGTCTCGAGCTCTTTATACAGACGCTCCCGCAGCTTCCGGGACGTTACCCACTTGCCCTCGCGGCCCGCGAACGGCGAGTTGTTAACCACGAACGTCATCTGCAGCGTCGGCTCGTCGATCGTGAGCACCGGCAGCGGCTCCGGATGAGCCGGGTCGGCGATCGTCTCGCCGATGTTGATTTCCTTGATTCCCGCGATCGCGACGATTTCGCCTGCGCCCGCTTCCTCGATCTCGATCCGCTTCAAGCCTTGGAAGCCGAACAGCTTCTCGACGCGCGCTTGGCGCTGCTTGCCCTCGCGATCGAGCACCGCGACGGATTGGCCGGCGCGAATCGTACCGCGGTTAATGCGGCCTACGGCGATGCGGCCGAGGTATTCGTTATAGTCGAGCAGCGTCACTAAAAATTGCAGCGGGTCGACCGTGCTCTCGGTGGGCGCCGGAATGCGCTCGAGAATCGTCTCGAACATCGGCTGCATCGTAGCTTCCTGGGACTCCGGCTCGAGTCCGGACGTGCCGTTCAGCGCCGAGGCGTATACGACAGGGAATTCCAGCTGAGCGTCGTCGGCGCCGAGCTCGATAAACAGATCGAGCACTTCGTCGATGACTTCCGCCGGACGCGCGTTCGGACGGTCGATTTTGTTGACGACCACGATCGGCGTCAAATGCTGTTCGAGCGCTTTGCGAAGCACGAACTTCGTCTGCGGCATGCAGCCTTCGAACGCGTCGACGACGAGCAAAACGCCGTCGACCATCTTCATGATGCGCTCGACCTCGCCTCCGAAATCGGCGTGTCCCGGCGTGTCTACGATATTAATGAGATGATCCTTATACGTAACGCCCGTATTTTTCGCGAGAATCGTAATGCCGCGTTCCCGCTCCAAATCGTTGGAATCCATGGCGCGTTCGACGACGGCCTCGTTGTCCCGGAACGTGCCGGCTTGCTGAAGCAGCTTATCCACGAGCGTCGTCTTTCCGTGGTCGACGTGAGCGATAATGGCGATATTGCGAATCCTGTCTCTTGAAATCATCTCTTTATTCTCCACTCCAGTACTTGTTCTGTTCATAAAAGAAGCGTCGGAGACGAATCCGACGCTGACCTATGTCTTTTAAATTATACGCTTCGCGACGCGAAAAAGCAAATCTTTTAGCGAAAGTTCGGTCTTCTTGCGATAACCGCAACGCCGACGACGATGAACAAGAGCGCTACGACGTACCCGTTCGCGTGAATCAACAGCGCGACGATCCAGGCGAGCGCCGAGACGGCCCCGATCCCGAAAGAAACGACGCGGAGCGTGCCGCTCCGTTCGGCGGAGGCGAGCTCGAACAAACCGACGGCCAGCGACAAAGGAAACAGCGGCCATAGCGCCTTCATCCACGGCCATCCGAACCAAGCGCAAAACAAGCATGCGAGGGAACCGCCGACGAGCAGCGCGCCGGGTAAGTAGACGATAGCGGGGAGCGTCCGACGCCATACCGCGTAATGCAAGTAGACGCCTGCGGCCAGCGGCGCCACCGGCCAAAACCATGCGGCCAATGCGCCGAAGAATCCAAGCTTGCCCAATGCGATCACGATCCCGGCGCCGATAATCGCGAGGCCGAGGGGCAGCGTACGGTTGTTCATCGTCGACCACTCCCGTTTCCACATTGACGCCAAGACTCGACGCCGTTAGCTATCAGTTTATCGGAAACGTGTCGAAATTTCCACCCATACATTTCGCTTTCGGTTATACCGCCGCGCTTCTTCGCTTCTTCCACAAGCCGGCCGCCACGACGAGGGCCGCAGCCGCGATCGGCAGCGCCCAGTGAATCGCGTGCGGCGCGGCGCCGAGCCATGTCTCGACCGTATCGTCCTTCAGGAACATCTCACCGGCCGTATATCCGAGAATGCCTGCTCCGATATAGATGAGTACCGGGTATTTATGAAGCAGCTTCATCACGAACGTGCTTCCCCACACGATCAGCGGAATGCTGATCAAAATGCCGATGACGATGAGCAGCCAGTTCCCTTCCGCGATTGCCGCGATCGCCAGCACGTTGTCGAGGCTCATCACGAAATCCGCCACGATAATGGTCCAGATCGCGGCTCCGAGCGTCGTCGCGCTCTTCACGTCGCCATGGCTCTCGTCGTCGAGCAGCAGCTTTACCGCGATGTACATCAGCAGCAAGCTGCCGAGCAATTGAATCATCGGGATTTGCAGCAGGAACACCGCCGCGACCGTTAACACGATCCGAAGCCCGACCGCCCCCGCGGCGCCCCACCATACCGCCTTCGCCCGCTGCCGCTCCGGCAAATTTTTGCTCGCCATCGCGATCACCACCGCATTGTCCCCGCTAAGGACAATGTTCACCATAACGATTTTAAGTATTAAGAAGAGGCCCTCCACGCGCCCTTCCCTCCTTACGGTTGTCCGATTCGATACGATTCATTGTATGTGACAAGCTTTCGGAATATGTGCGCGGAACGCCCGGCGGGCCGCTTGACGGGACGCTTGAGAGGGACATATAATAGAGCCAGTGGAAAAAGGGGAGTAGCTGTACAACAAAGTCGTCAATACGGAGCGGTCTCGTTCCCGGCTTTGTTGGCAACGGATCCGTTGTTAGCAAGACCTTTGCCGAAGGCGTATTTGCCGCATCGGTAAGGGTCTTTTTATATTTATACACATATCTTTTAGGGAGTTGGAAGAATGGACATCATGTCCCCGGAGTTTTGGGTGGCGCTCGGCACAATTATTTTCATCGATTTGATTCTGGCCGGCGACAATGCGATCGTCATCGGCATGGCGGCTCGGAAGCTGGCGCCTGAGCAACAGAAGAAAGCGATTTTCTGGGGCACGTTCGGCGCGGTCGCCATTCGGATCGTGGCGACGGTGCTCGTCGTGGAATTGTTGAAAATTCCGGGTTTACAGCTTGTCGGCGGCCTCCTGCTTGTCTGGATCGCGTATAAGCTGTTAGTGAACGATGATGACCATAAGGATATTCAAGCGAAAGACAGCTTGTGGGCGGCCGTTCGCACGATCGTCATCGCGGACGCGGCCATGGGCATCGACAACGTCATCGCGGTCGCGGGCGCGGCGCACGGCGACTTCGTCCTTGTCGTCATCGGTCTGCTCGTCTCGGTGCCGATCGTCGTCTGGGGCAGCACCTTGTTTATCAAGCTCGTCACCAAGTTCCCGCCGATTATTTACATCGGGTCCGGCGTACTAGCTTATACCGCCGCCAAGATGATTACGCACGAGCCGTTCATTCATGGCTGGTTCGCTCATCCTGCCGTCTACTGGGCGTTCCTCGTCCTCGTCGTCGCAGGCGTGCTTGCCGGCGGCAAGCTGCGCAACGCCAAAGCGGCGCCGAAGCTCGAGCACACTTCGGAGAGCGCGTAAGCCGCCTGGAAGACGCAAAAAATCCAAATAGGGGCGCGCCGCGAGGTAGATGACATATCTACGCTCGCGGCGCGCCCCTATTTTCATGTCCCCCCGAAGGAGGATCGGCGACGCCTATCCTCTCTCCCGGAGCACTTTGCCGACATACGCTTGCGTCTCTTCCGGCAGCCGCTCCATAGCCTGCAACAAATCGGCATCCGTACGAATGCCCAGCCGATCGACGCGGCCCGGTCCGGCATTATAAGCCGCTAGGGCTACGCCTTCGTTCCCGTTGTATTTCGTAAGCAGGAAGGACAAAAACCGCGTGCCTCCGTTCACGTTCTGCACGGGGTCGAACGAATCGGCGACGCCTAGCGAAGCGGCCGTCGCGTCCATCAGCTGCATCAGCCCCTTCGCGCCTGCGGACGATACCGCCTTCGAATCATATCCGGATTCTACGCGGATCACGGCGTGAACGAGCGCGGGGTCGACGCCGTAACGTTCGCTGGCTTGGCGAACGATCGCGTCCACGTCGGCCGGCGCCTCCGCGCGTTCTACGCCGGCCGCCTCAGCCGTCGGGCCGGAGCGGACGAGCGGCCTTAGGCCCGCCAGCGGATCGAGCCCAAACGGCGCGTTCGCGGCGGCGCCGTCGTACGGTCCCATCGCGGCGGTCCCGTTCCCGGATTGCGCCGTAAGCAGCTGCAGCAAGGCCGAAAAATCCGGCGCGTCGCCGTTCGTCCCGCCGAGCGAGGAGGACGTGACGTCGGCTGCCGATAGAAACTGGGTGCGCAGCCATGCGGAAAGCAGCTTCGGGTCCACGGAGGTAGTATGTATGCTCATCTTTGGTCTTCGCTCCGATACGTTAAGTCTTGTCCCTATTATAAGAGATTTTCGCTGCAGGCTCCATCGTTATTTCATGGGAGTCTTCGCCTGTAAAAAACAACGCCGTCCGAACGTACCGGACGGCGCGGGGCGACGGTTAATACACCGCCGTATGCTGAAGCGATAATAAGAACATGACGAACGAAATCGTGCCCAGCAGCATGGACCATGCGCCTAGCGCCTTCCGGCCTTTCGCGTAAGCCATGAAACCGACGACGACAGCCGCGGGGCCGAGGATGCTTTGAAGGAAAAAGAAAGAAACGGCTGCCATCACGATGGCGATCAGCCCGATCGTCGCGCCGGCCGCCATGCCTCCGGTCGACTCGCTTCCTGCCGCGGCGCCGCTCGCGGCGTTCGGCGTCACCGCCGACAGCTCGCCGCCGAATTCGGCGTCGTACGATTCGGCCTTCGCCTCGCCGTCCGCCGAATCGGCGCGCATCGCAACCGGATTTACGCTTTCCTCTTGAAAGAAGGCCTTATCCGACACGGACGACTCGCTTTCGAACTCCGTCTCCGGCCCGAACGAAGCCGATGCCGGGTCGGACGTCGATGCGTCCGCCGCGACCGCCGGCTCGGACGTACCGCCTGCGGCGTCCTCCCCCTCGTTCAACGGGCGTTCCCATTGCTCGCTCATCGACAGCCCCCCTACTCCTTCGGTTTAAAGGTGTGGCAGCACGTCGTCGAGGACGTCTTCGCGGCGTCTTGATGCTCCGTATCGAACGACTCCCCAGCGAACTCCGCGTTGAAATCCATTCGCGCGTGCTTGTCGACGTCGATCATAATTTGATCCGCGCCGCATCGATTGCCTTCCTTATAATAGTGACAATCCGACACGCTGCATTTGACTTGTGTCAAAATCAATCACCCCCTCCTGAGGATGCCCGTCGGGAGGGGGTGATTATGCCGTCCAATATTTTGCGCGGCTTACGCGCGTTCGCCTTGCATACGGCGCTGAGTAACGTAATCCGTCTCGTAGTACGCTAAATCCTCGCGGAGCTCCTCGAAAATTTTCGACAGCGCCAGCGTCAGGTCGCGAACCTCGCGAACCGGCTTCTTCCGAAAGCGAATGGCGTCTTGCCCGGTATAGGCATAACGTCCGTCTTCGGAATAGCACTCATGCTTCGGATAAAAGAAATTGTTGACGGAGCTGTGATAGACGTCGTACAGCACCCGCTCGGCATATTCGTTATTGAACGTCGGGCGACGCAACGCGACGCCGAGCTTCTCGTAATTGACGTCCGAGAAGACGAGCAAATGCCGCATATCCGACAAGAAGCCCCTGTTGAATTCGTCCATCGCCGGGTCTTGATCCGGGTTCAACCCCGCCAGCGTGACGCCGTTCAGAAACGGTTCGATCGCCTCGATCGCTTGCTTTAATTTGGCTTTCGTCGTTTCGCACAATTGTTGCACGTTATGGATCGCCATGAACGCCTGTTCCTCCTAAACCGTCATTGGCCGCCTTTCGCGGCAAGGTACGCTCATCCATCATCCTAACATAAAGTTCGAGAAAACGGTACTCCCCCACGATGAATAACCGCCCCTTCAAATGCCACCCTAATTACATAAACGAAGGGTTTTACGGAAGGGAGCGGGAACGACGTATGGGTAAACGTACACTGCCGATCGGATGGATCGCGGGACTCGCCGCATTGGCGCTGCCGGTCGGTTTTTTTCTAAGCCGCGGGGAGGAGCCGGCCGTGCCAGGCGCGGATGCCGGGGCGGCGGAACGAGGCGCGATGCAATCCGCATCGGCCGAGCAGCTGCGGAAGCTGTCGATCGTTGCGAACGACGTCTCCGTAACGGAGGAGCTTTGCCGGCTGCAATGCCGCGACGATCTCGCTTCGCTGGCCGAACGGCTGAAGAATAACGAACGCGCTGCGAGATCGGCGCTGAAAGAAATGCGCAAGGCTCATCCGCATTTCCATGCGCTGGCCTACGTCGGCCAAGACGGCAAGAAGCGTACCGTCGGCCGCGGCGCACCGTCCGACGACGCCGTGCCGGGCGCCGCCGCGGCATGGAGGGACGCCGTCCGCTCCGTCGGAATGGGGAGAGCCTATCAATCAAGAGCTCTGATCGGACGCGACGGCGATACGTACTTCGTGCTCGGGGAGACGGGGGGGAAAGGCCGCGGCGGCGTCGTCGGCCTCGTGCATCAGGACGTGCTGCGTCGCGTCGCCAACCATCAGGCGCGGAATTTGCGCCTCCGCGAGTTTCCCGACGAGGATAAACGGTTCGGTATCCGAGCGGTCGATCCGAATACCGGTCGGGAGGTCGACGTCGATTCGCCGGAGGAAAACGAAGGCATCAGTCATTACCGCAAACGAGAGGTCGTCGTTCGATTCGCGGAGCCGCCGACGAAGGAGCAGGTAGAGCGAATGCGGACCGAAACCGGCGCCGTTTCCGTCAAACAGCTCGGCTACGCCTTCGTGTTCGACTCCGCCACCATGTCGACGCCGGAGCTGTTGGACTATTTCCGAACGAAGAACGTCGTCTACGCGGAACCGCACTATATGTATGTGACGAACGGAGCCGCCGAGCCGGCCGCCGAGCTTGTGCCGAACGATGAGCTGTATCGTCGATACCAGTGGAACCTGCCGATCATCGGCACGCCGGCGGGTTGGTCGTTCTCGAAGGGCGCGGAAGAGGTGATCGTCGCGGTCATCGATACCGGCGTCACCCTCGGCCACCCGGATCTCGCGGGGCATCTGGTTGAAGGGTACAACGTCGTCGCTCCCGATCGGCCGCCGGACGACGACGTCGGACACGGCACGCACGTCGCCGGCGTCGTATCCGCCTTGACGGATAACGGCCAAGGCGTCGCCGGCATGACATGGTACAACAAGGTCATGCCGGTGAAGGTGCTGGATTCGACCGGCATGGGCAGCACCTATTCCGTCGCGGAGGGCATCGTCTGGGCGACCGATCACGGCGCGAAAGTGATTAACTTAAGCCTCGGCAACTATGCCAGCGCGGAATTTTTGCACGACGCCATTCGTTATGCGTACGACCGCGACGTCGTGCTAATCGCCGCGACGGGCAACGACAACACCGATCAGCCCGGCTTCCCGGCCGCGTATCCCGAGGTATTCGCGGTATCGGCGACGAATCAAGCGAAGGAAAGGGCGTCCTTTTCCAATTACGGCGATTATATCGACGTCGTCGCGCCCGGGGAAAACATCGCAAGCACGTATACGGAAAATCAATATGCCGCCTTATCCGGCACCTCGATGGCGAGCCCGCACGTCGCCGCCCTGGCGGCGCTCATCCGTTCGGTCAACCCGGAATTGAAAAATACCGAAGTGTATGACGTGATGCGTCGAAGCGCCGTCGATCTCGGACCCGCCGGAAGGGATCCCTACTTCGGCTACGGGCAGATCGACGTAGCGCGCGCGCTGCAGCTGGCCTCGGGGAAAGCTCCGCAGGAGGCCGCAGCCGACGGCGAAGCCGAGAGGACGGTCGGCGGCGGATCCTTCCTCGAACGATTGCTGCATGCCCTGCTTGGAATGTAAAAACGGGATAAGCGCACATGAGAAAGAGCTGTCGAGGGTTCGACAGCTCTTTCGCGTGCGAAGCAATGGTGAGTGAGAAGTTTGCCGTAAGCCGGGTTCTGTGCTTCCAGTGGTCGTAACGGGTCACCTGCCCTCCCACCGATGAAGCGACAATCATCTATCTAGGCGACGCATTGCTGCGCCGCTCCAGCGACCAACCCGAACGCACCCCGGGCAAGGGTCGCAGCGCGAAGCTGCCGCGTTCCTCTTAGGTCTTGCTCCAGATGGGGTTTACCAGGAGACAAGTCGCCATGCCTCCTCGTGGTCTCTTACACCACGGTTCCACCCTTGCCTGTGCCTTCTCGCGAAGGCCATCGGCGGTCCATTTCTGTGGCACTATCCTTCGTCTCGCGACGACTGGACGTTATCCAGCATCCTGCCCTGCGGAGCCCGGACTTTCCTCCCGCGGGCAAGCCCGCCGGCGATTGTCTGTCAAACTTCTCGATCAAGTATTCAGTATACTCGGTGCGCGCGCAGGATGCAATGCAGGGTTATTGGCAGCATTGCCACCTTTCCGTCTAAAGAAATGCGAACGGCTCCGTCGACCCGACGGATGCGTACGCCTCGACGCCCCAGCCCTCGGCCTCGGCGACCGCGGCAAGGCGGCCGGCCACCGCAGCCTTCATGATCTGTTCGATATGATGGCCCGGATCGACGAGCGCCAGTCCTGCGGCCAACGCGTCGTGCGCCGTATGATGGTCGAGGTCGCCCGTCACGAACGCATCGGCTCCCGCCCGGATCGCATGCTTGACGAAGCTGCGCCCGGAACCGCCAAGGACCGCAACCTTGCGGATCGGCGCGCTCGGTTCCCCTACATATCGCAGCGTCGGGACGCCGAACGCAGCCTTCGCGTGCTCCGCGAACGCCCTCAGCTCCATCGTCCTAGGCAGCGTGCCGATACGGCCGAGACCGAACTCCCGGCCGGCGAGCTCGAGCCGATACAGATCGTATGCGACCTCCTCGTACGGATGAGCCGCCAGAAGCGCCTTCACGACCGCGTCTTTCCGTCCTTCCGGGACGATCGTTTCGAACCGCCGCTCCGCCGCGCGCTCCAGCGTTCCGAGCTCCCCCGCGAACGGCCGGGCGCCGGCTTCGGGGAGGAACGTTCCCTCGCCTTCGAGCGTAAACCCGCAGTGGCTGTAGTTTCCGATATGTCCGGCGCCCGCGGCGAAGACGGCCTCCCGGACCGCGTCTTCATGCGAGGGCGGCACGTACGTCGCCAGCTTGTAGAGCGTTTCGACGTTCGTAATCTTAAGCGGCTTCGTTCCCTCGAGCCCCAGCGCTTCGGCCAGCAAATCGTTGACGCCCCCGACCGCGACATCGAGATTCGTGTGCGATGCATATACGGCGATATCGTTTAAGAGCAGCTTGCGAAGGAGCTTTCCGTCCGGACGGTCCGTCCGGATGGCCGTCAGCGGCCGGAAAAGAATCGGGTGGTGCGCGATGATCAGCTTCGCCCCGCGCTCGATCGCCTCCTCGACGACGGCGTCGGTCACGTCGAGCGCCACGGCGACCCGTTCCACCGGAGCGCGCATCGAGCCGATCTGCAGTCCGATCTTGTCGTCCGGCTCCGCCAGCTCCGCCGGGGCCCACGATTCCATCCATCGAACGATGCGTCCTACGTCGACAGCCATGCCAACACCTCGCTAATTTCGTCACGCTCTCGCGTCAATTCCTCCAGCTTGCGTTTCGCTTCCGGCTGATCCGATCTCGATATTTGCCGCAGCAAGCCGTCCAGCTTCTCGAGGTATGCCGTCCATTTCTCGAAAAACAACGGGCTTGGGGAACGCAATAGATGCGGCCCCATTAACAGCGCAGCGGAAGCCGACAACGGCGTTCCGGGACGATCCGCGTACAGCGACGCATTCCAAGCCGCCGCGTCCGCTTCGCTCTCGGCCGCATCCGCGGCCAGCACCTCGTAAAGCAAGCCGTCCTCCTTCAGCAGCGTCTCGTCGACGAGCTTCCAGCCCCGGTCCCTTAACCACGCCCGTACAAGTCGTTCCCCGACGTTGGGCTGAAGCACGAGACGGCGGACGCCCGTCAACGCCGGAGTTCCCCCGGAGAGGATGTCCACGATCGTGCCGCCCCCCATGCCCGCGATCGTAATCGTCTGCGCCTCTCCGGGCCGGAGTACGGCTAACCCGTCGCCGAGGCGAGTGTCGATGCGTTCGGCAAGCCCCGCCGCCGCGACCTGACGTTCCGCCGCTTGCAGCGGTCCCGCGTGGACGTCCCCGGCCACCGCGCGCGGAATCGTACCCCGCTGCGCAAGCGCCGTAGGCAGCAACGCGTGATCGGTGCCGATATCGGCGAGCGTCCCGCCGGGCAGCACGTAAGCTGCGACCGCGGCCAGACGCTTTGACAACTGAATCATATTACACAACCCATTCCGTCCAAGTTTTTCGAAGCGCGAACGCGGCCGCCCCGAGCGCTATGGTTTTTCCGATCATGAGCGATTGCGTCACGACGAGCGGCTGCTCGGTCAACGCGAATGCGTACCCCTCGGGGAAAAACCATAGCAGACAAGCCATGATCCAAAAGACGGCCCCCGCTTGCTTAGCGCGGCGGCCGAGAAGCCATCCGATCCAGCCGAACAGCGCCGCGAGCGGTACCCAGCACAGCTCAAGGGCAAGCCAATGCGCCGGCGACACGATGCGATGTACGGCGACCGTATAGGACAACGCAAGGCCGAACCATCCGCAAAGATGAATCCACGGCACCCGGAGCGCAACCCCGAACGCGACCCAAATGAGCGAGCAGCATGCTACGTAAAAGGCGGCCGCCCCCCAATCGCCCGCCTCTGCGCCCGAAGCGAGCAGTAAGGCGCCGCCGAACAATAAAACGCCCGCTCCGAGCCCGAACAGCGCATACGAAAGCAGGGGCTTGCGGTTCCGAAAATACGCGCTGACCCCGTGCGCCGCGACGACGGCGAACACGAAGATGCCGATTTGCAATGGGGGCGGAAACGAGCTAAAATGTAGAGCAACATACAAAAACAATCCAATGCTGCCAATTAGTAGTAACCAGTGCATCGGGTGGCTCTCGACGATCGCGCGTCTGCGCTCCTGCTGTACGGCGGTGCCCGCCGCTTGGGGATCGCGGTATAAATTGAGTAAAAAATCGCAGTAATGATCGGGCAGCAGCTTGCTCCGCTGCCAATGTTCGATCTCTTTGACAATGATCGCCCGTTTCTCTTGATCCATCGGGTTTCGCGTGCCTCCCATTGTAAGGGAAAAGGACCCCGCCCGCGACTCGACGGATGAGGCCCTTCTCGACGAAATTATTCCAAGAAATCTTTCAAACGCTTGCTCCGGCTCGGATGCCGCAGCTTGCGCAACGCCTTCGCTTCGATCTGGCGGATCCGCTCTCGCGTGACGCCGAACACTTTGCCGACTTCTTCCAACGTCCTCGTACGGCCGTCATCCAAGCCGAATCGAAGGCGAAGCACGTTCTCTTCCCGCTCGGTCAACGTGTCCAGCACGTCCTCCAGCTGTTCCTTTAGCAGCTCGTAAGCGGCGGCATCGGCCGGCGCGAGCGCTTCTTGGTCCTCGATAAAGTCTCCGAGATGGCTGTCGTCTTCTTCCCCGATCGGGGTTTCCAAGGATACAGGCTCCTGCGCGATTTTCATGATTTCCCGCACCTTCTCGGTGCTGAGATCCATCTCTTTCGCGATTTCTTCCGGCGTCGGCTCCCGGCCCAGCTCCTGCAGCAGCTGACGGGATACCCGGATCAGCTTGTTGATCGTCTCCACCATATGTACGGGGATCCGAATCGTACGCGCTTGGTCGGCGATCGCCCGGGTAATCGCCTGACGGATCCACCAGGTGGCGTACGTACTGAATTTAAAGCCTTTATCGTGATCGAATTTCTCTACCGCTTTAATAAGACCCATATTCCCTTCTTGAATCAGGTCGAGGAACAGCATGCCCCGTCCGACGTACCGCTTCGCGATGCTGACGACCAGACGCAGGTTCGCTTCGGCGAGGCGCCGCTTCGCCTCTTCGTCCCCGTTTTCGATCCGTTTCGCCAGCTCGATCTCGTCTTCCGCGGATAAGAGAGGAACTCGTCCGATTTCCTTTAAGTACATCCGTACCGGGTCGTTGATTTTGACGCCGGGCGGCAGCGATAAATCCTCGTCGAATTGGAAATCGTCGTGATCTTCGTCCGGCAGCGCGATGCCGCCGTCCTCGTTCTCGTTGACTACCTCGATCCCCTGCTCCGCCAACACCTCGAAAAATTCGTCGATTTGTTCCGCATCTTGATCGAACGGAGACAGGCGTTCCGTAATATCTTTATACGTCAGCGTCGACCGCTTCTTCCCTTGTTCCAATAGTTGCTCTTTGACTTGTTCCAAGGTCAGTTCGGTTTCCTGCTCCGTATGCTGTTCGTTCGTCATTCGACAACTCCCTCCTCCCTAGATCCGTTGACCAAGCGACTTGAGTTCCTTCTCTAGGGTAATGATCTCGATTCCGATTTGCGCGGCGGCGGCGAATTCCTCCGCGCGTTCGGCTCTTGCAAGCATCTGTTGCTTCTGCTTCAGCTTGAGCTCGAGTCCGTGCTTGCGCACTTCCGTCAGACAATCCTCGAGCACCTTGTCGTTGATGGCGTCTTGCGGAACCGATAATAAAATCGAACTGGCCGCAGCCTCCAACGCGTCGTCGTGCAAGCCGCCTACGAACCCGCTCGGGTTCGGCGGTTTGCCTTCGGCATAGTAAGCATATAAATAAGCAGCGATCGCCGCATGAGCTTCCACGTGAAAATCCTCGCCCAATTTCTCTTGGACGAGCTTGGCTGCATCCTCGCTATACATCATGGCGGATAAGAGCTGGCGCTCCGCCGTATAGTAAGCCGGCCGCAACGCGGGAACCGCCGGAGCGGAACTCCCCTTTTCATTCATAACAGTATTCCACGGAATTTCGTCTTTATCCCCTTGCCCTCTCACTTTTTGACGAATTTCGTTCATCTCTTGTTTCAAAGTTTCAAAGGCGTATCCCGTGTCTCCCGCGAGATCCCGAAGATAATGCTCTCGTTCGGTAGGGGATTCGAGCATGGCCACGATGCGAATCGCAGCCCTCGCGTACGCCAGCATCCCGGCGTCATCTTGTAGTGTATGTTGTTTCTTCAAATATAGTATTTTATATTTGGTCGAAGAAACCGGGTTTCGGATCACGTTCGCCAGGAATGCTTCCGGGCCGTGCGCGGCGATATATTCATCCGGATCTTTGCCGCCTTCGAGCAGCGCCACCTCCGCCTTCATGCCGACCTTCTCGCATAAGAGCACGGTCTTATGCGCGGCAGCCTGTCCCGCGCGATCGCCGTCGTAACAAATGAGGATCGAGTCGCAGTACCGCCGCAGGATCGCGAGATGCGATTCCGACAGGGCGGTCCCGAGCGTCGCCACCCCGTTGTCCACGCCCGCTTCCCGGGCCTTGATCACATCAACCATGCCCTCGAAGAGCACGGCCTGCCGCGACTTGCGGATGGCGGCCTTCGCCAGATGCAACGGGTACAGCACCTTGCTCTTCTGAAACAGCGGCGTCTCCGGCGAGTGCAAATATTTCGGCTGGGCGTCGCCGACGGCACGCCCGTTGAAGGCGATGATCTTCCCCCCCGCGTCCCAAATCGGAAACATGACCCGATCGCGAAATCGGTCGAACCGCTCTCCCGTCTCCGCGCGAGAGGCGACCAGCCCCGCCCGCTCCTGCGCCTCCGGCTCGAACCCCTTCGTTCGCAAAAACTGCATGAGGCTGTCCCGAAGGGGAGGCGCGTACCCGATCTCGAACTCGTCGATAAGCTTCTGGGAAAAGCCGCGTCGCTTTAAATAAGCGTAAGCCGACTGACCCTGCTCCGTACCTCCGAGAACGAAATGGAAAAACTTCGCCGCTTCTTCGTTCGCCGCCACGATGCGCTGCGCTTCCCGTTGCTCCTCGGAAAGCTCCGAGGGCGCCTGCGCAAATTCGTACGGAACGCCGGACTCCTCCGCCAGCGCGCGAACCGCCTCCGGGAACGGCAAGCCCTCGGATTTCATCAAGAACCGGATGGCGTTGCCTCCGGCGCCGCAGCCGAAGCAATAAAAAATCCGTTTCTCCGGCAGTACGTTGAACGACGGCGTCTTCTCGGAATGGAAGGGGCATAAGCCAAGGAATCCTCTTCCGCTCTTGGACAACGCCACCGTTCGGCCGATCAGCTCGACGATGTCGGTCTTGTCGAGCACCGCTTGTATGACGTCTTCCGGAATGGAGCCTGTTCTCAACGCTGATCACCACGTTCCGAAATTGCAAATATTATTATTCGCTATGTGGGTGCATTCTCCTGCATCCGGGATAAAACTTTTGTCAAAACATGTAGAAACCTGTCTCGATCTTCCGCCGTGAACGGCTTTGGGCCTTTGGTCCGTCCGCCGGCTCGCCTGCGCTTCGCCGATTGGTGCCGTTCCTCGAGCAGCCGGTCGATGTTGTCGTTCGTGAACATCGTGCCCCTCGGCGACAACACCGTCGTACGCTTCGCCAATCCGATCGTCGCAAGACCGTAGTCCTGGGTCACGAGCACGTCCCCGGGGGACAACCGGTTCGCGATAAACAAATCGGCGGCTTGGTCCGAGGCGTCGACTTGAAAGATCGTGACGCCCGGCAGTTCCGGCAAGCGATGATTATAGGAGGAAACCATCCAAACCGGCACGCCGAACCGGACGGCCGTAGAAGAAATCTGCTCCTTCACGGGGCAGGCGTCGGCGTCGACCACGATTTTCGGTTGCGCGGCCGTCATTCGCGTTCACCGCCGATCTCTACGGAAAAGTCATACCTAATATATACGAGGGCGTCGCGGAAAACTCCTGCTTCCGCCGCCCTCGCAAATTTTACCCCATCGTTCAAAACGCGATTTTGCTCGAGAGGTACGCCTGCAGGCTGTCGATCGGCATCCGTACCTGTTCCATCGTATCGCGGTCCCGCACGGTCACTTGGCCGTCGGTCTCCGACTCGAAGTCGTACGTAATGCAAAACGGGGTGCCGATTTCGTCATGGCGCCGGTACCTCTTGCCGATCGAGCCCGCATCGTCGAAATCGACCATATAGTCCGCTGCGAGTTTTTCGAACACCTTGCGCGCCCCGTCGTTGAGCTTCTTGGAAAGCGGGAAGACGGCGGCCTTGTACGGCGCTAAGGCAGGATGCAGACGAAGCACCACGCGGCTGTCGTCGCCTTCGAGCTGCTGCTCTTCGTAAGCGTCGATCAGGAACGCCAACGTGACCCGGTCCGCGCCAAGCGACGGCTCGATGCAGTATGCGATATATTTTTCGCCGGTTTCTTGATCGTGATAATGGAAATCCTCGCCGGAGTGTTCCATATGCTGCTTCAAGTCGTAGTCCGTCCGATCCGCGATTCCCCACAGTTCGCCCCATCCGAACGGGAATTTGAATTCGATATCTACCGTAGCGTTGCTGTAATGGGACAACTCGTCGTCGGAATGGTCGCGCAGCCGGATGCTCTCTTCCTTCATGCCGAGCTTTAGCAGCCATTCGCGGCAGAACGCGCGCCAATACTCGAACCATTGCAGATCTTCCCCAGGTTTGCAGAAAAACTCCAGCTCCATCTGTTCGAACTCGCGCGTGCGGAACGTAAAGTTGCCCGGCGTAATTTCGTTACGGAAGCTCTTGCCGATTTGCCCGATGCCGAAGGGGAGCTTGCGACGCATCGTGCGTTGGACGTTCTTGAAGTTGACGAAGATGCCTTGCGCCGTCTCCGGACGCAGGTACACCTCGTTCGCGCTCGACGCCGTAACCCCCTGATGCGTCTTGAACATCAAATTGAATTGGCGAATGTCCGTATAGTCGAACGCGCCGCAATCCGGGCAGACGATATGATGCTCTTCGATCAATGCTTTCATCTGGTCGAACGTCATCCCGTCGACGATGATTTCCTGCCCTTTCTCCGCGAGCGCGTTCTCGATCAGCTTATCGGCCCGGTGCCTCGATTTGCATTGCTTGCAGTCGATCATCGGATCGTTGAAGTTGCCGACGTGCCCGGACGCGACCCAGGTTTGCGGGTTCATCAAAATCGCCGCGTCCAGACCGACGTTATAAGGAGACTCCTGAATAAACTTCTTCCACCAAGCGCGCTTGATGTTATTTTTTAGTTCCACGCCGAGGGGACCATAATCCCATGTGTTCGCCAGGCCGCCGTAAATTTCCGACCCCGGGAAAATGAACCCTCTGTGTTTCGCCAACGCCGTGACGGCGTCCATGCTTGCTGCTGCCATAATCGAATCGCTCTCCTTGTATACAAAAAATCCCGTCTCCACGCCCCTTGAGGGACGTAGGGACGGGGTTGTTCTCCCGCGGTTCCACCCTACTTGGCGCCGAACTTCGGCACCCGCCTTTACGCTTGCGCAACGCCGCCTTCGCTCCGGGAACGCCTTCGCTCATGCTGCGGACCCGGGCTTTCACCGTCCCCGGTCGCTGCGCTCCGCGGCGCATCAGCTACTTCTTTCCCGTGATAACGCGTCGAACGACGTCGAAAAACATATTGTGGATAATGATACCAAACGAAATGCGGAGGTGTCAAGCCTGATCCGGCCCGGCATCGTCCGGCGCCGGCTCGTCCGCGTATACGGCCTCGATCTGCTCGAGCACCGAACGCGTCCGAAGCCGCGCATCCGCATGCGTCTCGTACCAGCGTCGCAGCGCTTGCTTCAGGCCTGTCCGCGTCGCGGGCTTCACGCTCACGTCGCCGAGGCGGCGCAGGTCGGCACGCTGCAGCACCGGAAGCAGCTTCTTGACGCCAGGGAGCATCGGCGTACGATCCGCGTACCGCGCCTGGCATCGGGCGCACAACAGGCCCCCGGCCGCCGGGCTCCAGAAAGACGGCTCTTCCGGCTCCGGGACTCGGCCGCAATCGGCGCAGCTGTCGGTTACCGGCGCCACGCCGGCGAAACGGAACAGCTTCAGCTCGAGCAGCGCCCCCACGATGGCCGGGTCCTTCCCGGCCGCCAACGCTTCGTACGCCGCTTTCAGCTGCTCGAATAACGCATCGCTCGCTTCTCCGTCGGGCACGAGCCGGTCCGTCAGCTCGGCGAAATAAGCGGCGTATGCGGAACGGCGAAGATCGCCGCGAATGCCGACGAACGCGTCGATCAGCTCCGCATGGTTGAGCGTGCCGAGCGAGCCTGCGTTCGACTTGTAATACACATATTCCCCGTATGTATACAGCTGGGTGACGGCGGCGTGGCGGCTTCGCGTCTTCTTCGCCCCGCGAACCATCACCCCAACCTTGCCGAGCGTTCCGGTCAGCAAGGTTACGATCAAGTTCCCTTCGCCGTACTCGACGGATCGAATGACGATTCCTTCTACTCGATATAACATGCCTCGGTTTCGTCATCTCCCGGGACCGCGTCGACGTCGATGCCGGTGACGTCTTTCATTTGATCCCATTCCCGATACAGCATATAAGCATCTACATCCCCAGTCAAAGTAAAATACGTCCACGAAAAATCTCGCATCCGAATTCATCCCTTCCGCTTGGTGACATTGACGCTATAGTTCTAGGATGATACCGCGGGGGGATTCCTATGCCTTGCAATTCATGGGAAACGTTTGTCCCGACTTGTCTTAGTCATGTCGAAAGCCTAGGTCCTTCAAGACATGCTCCGTATTGCGCCAGTCCTTCTTGACCTTCACCCAGAGCTGCAGAAAAATGCGGGAGCCGAGGAGCGCCTCCATGTCCTTGCGAGCGGCTTCGCCGATCGCCTTCAGCAGCGCGCCCTTCTTCCCGATGACGATCGGCTTCTGCGAATCCCGTTCGACGAAAATGACGGCCGACACGTCGACGACCCCGTTGTCGCGCACGCTCATCGCCTCGATCTGCACCGCCACCGAGTGCGGAATTTCTTCCCGCGTCAAGTGAAGAATTTTTTCCCGCACCAGCTCCGCGCAGACGAACTGCTCCGGATGGTCGGTCACTTGATCGGCAGGATAGTATTGCGGGCCCTCCGGCAAATATTTGCCGAGCTGACCGAGCAGCGTCTCGACGTTGTTTCCTTTGAGCGCAGAGACGGGAACGATTTCGGCGAAGTCGTACAAATCTTTATACTGCGCGATAACGGGCAGCAGCGCTTCCGGATGGACGAGATCGATCTTGTTGAGGCCGAGAATAACCGGCGTGCGAACGGCCTTCAGATGATCGACGATAAACCGGTCGCCTCCGCCGAGCCCCGCCGATACGTCCACCAAAAACAAGACGACGTCGACTTCCTTCAAGGTGTCGGTCGCGACCTTCACCATATAATTGCCGAGCTTGGAGTCCGGCTTATGAATGCCCGGCGTATCCAAAAACACCATCTGCAGCCCTTCGGCCGTATAGACGCCGTGGATTTTATTCCTCGTCGTCTGCGGCTTATCCGACATGATCGCGATTTTTTGCCCGATGACTTGGTTCATCAGCGTCGACTTGCCGACGTTCGGTCGCCCGACGATGGTGACGAAGCCCGAGCGGAAAGCGCTCGTCTTCGACGGTGCGGTCGCGTCCTTCATAGTTGTGTACGCTCCTCCAAGGTGAAGGCGCCCGGCAGCAGCTCGGACACCGTCATGATTTTCGTGTCTCCCTTAAGATTGCTCATTACGACCGGCATATCCGGAGGGCAAAGCTCCGAAAGCACTTGCCGGCACACGCCGCAGGGAGTGCAAGGCCCGTTCGTATCCGCCACGACGGCGATCGCTCGGAATGCGCCGCGCGGCACCCCGTCGGCGATCGCGCGATACAGCGCCGTACGCTCGGCGCAATTCGTCGGGCTGTACGCGCCGTTCTCCACGTTGCATCCGTAATGGACGCGGCCTTCCTCATCCAAGAGCGCGCTCCCGACCGCGAATTGCGAATAAGGCACATACGCTCGTTTGCGAGCCTCGGCTGCATGCCGGAGCAGTTCTTCGTTCGTCACGCTCATCCCGAAAACCCCTTCTTTCGCCGCGCTTCAAGCGCGCGTTTCCTATTTACGCCGGACTCGACCAACGATCGTACGCCGCCGGCGCCAGCACCGCCGCGGCGACGACCAGCGCGAAGACAGCGGCGGCGACCACCGCGGCCGCCGCAACGTCCTTCGCCGCCTTCGCGAGCGGCGACCGCTCCGTCCCGCAGGTCAAATCCACGAGACGCTCGATCGCCGTGTTGACGCACTCCGCCGACCAGACGAAGGCAATCGACAGCGCCACCCACAGCCATTCGTCCCGGTCCAGCCGACCGTAGACGCCAAGGGCGACGGCCCCTGCGGCCGCCGCGACGTGGATGCGCATATTCCGTTCCGTTCGTACCGCATGCCAGAACCCCGCGAGCGCATATCGCAGGCCGATTCCCCGCTTCAACGCTGCAGCCCCGCCCGGCCCAGCACTTGCTCCTGCTTCTCCGTCATGGCTCGCTCCGCTTCCTCGTCGCCGTGGTCGTAGCCGATCAAATGAAGAAAGCCGTGCACGAACAAAAAGCCTAATTCGCGCTCGAACGAATGACCGTACTCCTCGCTCTGGCGCTTGGCCGTGGCCGCGGAAATGACGATGTCCCCGATCGGATCGTCCGGCAGCTCCATGAACTCGTCGTCCTCCGCCTCTTCCTCCGATTCCTCCGTCTCCTCGCCGTAGCGGATCGGGGTTTCGTGTTCGCCTTCCTCCCACATCGAGAACGACAAGACGTCGGTAGGCTTGTCCAGCCCGCGGTACTGCGCGTTCAACGCGCGGATCGCCTCGTCGTCCACGATCGTGACCGACACGTCCCCGCCGTCGACCGACTCCAGCTCGCCGGCGATGGCAAGCAGCTCCGCGAACCGCTGCTCCAGCCCTTCCGGAAGCGCGATCTCGTCTTGCTCGTTCGTAAGCTCCAATCGAAGCGTCATTGGGTTTCCGCCCTTCCTTTCGGCTTTGCCGCGCCGGACACCGGCGCGTCGCCGGGATATTCGATGCGCGAATGAAAGACGCCGAGCAGCGTCTCCTTCATGCTCTTCGCGACCATGTCCAGCTCCTTGAGCGTCATGTCGCACTCGTGGAATTGTTGATCGTCGAGCCGATCCTTCACGATCTTGCGCACCATGGAATCGACCTGCTCGACCGTCGGGTTGCGCAAGCTGCGCACCGCCGCCTCGACGCAGTCGGCGATGCCGACGATCGCCGCCTCCTTCGTCTGCGCCTTCGGTCCCGGGTAACGGTATTCCGACTCGGGGATCGGCTCGACCGCGGCGGCGGCCTCCGCGTCGCCCGCGGTTTCCGCGATGCGCGCCGCATACTCCTCGCGCTGCTTCACGGCCTTGTGGTAAAAATACTTGAGCAGCGTCGTCCCGTGATGCTGCTCCGCGATATCGCGGATCGGCTTCGGAATTTTGGCCTCGCTCAGCATATCGACGCCGTCTTTCGCGTGAGCGATAATTATCGCCTTGCTCACGCTCGGCTCGAGCGTGTCGTGCGGGTTTTCTCGGTTCATTTGGTTTTCGATAAAATACGAAGGCCGGCGCGTCTTGCCGATGTCGTGATAGAACGAGCCGACGCGGCATAAGAGGCCGTTCGCGCCGATCGCTTCCGCGGCCGCCTCCGACAAATTGCCGACCATCACGCTGTGATGATACGAGCCTGGCGCTTCCGTAAGCAGCTTACGGAGCAACGGGTGATTCGGATTCGACAGCTCCACGAGCTTGAGCGGCGAGAGGATACCGAACGTCGCTTCGAAGAACGGCATCAAGCCAAGGACGAAGACGGCCGTCACGACGCCGCCGGTGAAGGCGTAGGCGATCGTCAGCAGCACCTCCTGGTACCCGCCCATCTCGTGGTTCTCGAGGATCGACAGCAAGGAGACCGCCAGCGCCGAAAACACGGAAACCGAAATGCCGGCCCGCAGGATCGAAGCGCGCTGGCTGACGCGCCGAATCGCGAAGATCGCCACGAAGCCGACGACCATCGCTACGAAGCCGTAGCGGAAATCGAACAGCGCGTCTTGCTCCGGGTGAAAGACGATACTCGCGAAGACGCTGAAGAGCACGGTCGAAATCATCGCCAGCTGATCGTCGAGCAGAACGGCGATCAACATCGTGCCGAGAGCGACGGGCGCCAAATACGCGAGCGATGGATCGAGCCCTTGCGCGATGGAGACGATCTTCATGGCTGCGATATTAATGGCATAAATGAGTAGCAGCATCAGCAGCAACCGATTGTCCGTTCGAATCGCGAGCCGCGAGTGGCGAACGAAGGAGAAGAGCGCTCCGACGAACAACAGACACAGCGCGCCCAAGCCGACGCGGGGCAGCATATTGTTGTTACGGTTCTGGATCAAATTCATTTGTTCCAGCTTCTGGTACTGCTCTTCCGTAATGGTCTGTCCGGCGCGGACGATCGCTTCGCCCTTCTCGATATAAATCGTCTCGGTGTCGTCGGCGGCCGCCTCGCGGGCGCGGATCGTCGCTTCTTCGTCGTAAAACCGGTTGGGCGTCAAGACGAAACGGATGATCTCCTGCGCGAGCCCCCGCGTCACGTTGCTGCTTAAGTTCGATGCATTGACCCATTCCGGCACCTGCATGCGTACGGCCTCGACCTCGCTGATCGGGTCGCTCATCAGCCGGTTGGCGATGTTGATGACGACGGGCTCCATTTCGCTCAACTGGGCTTCGGTCAGCTTCGGCAGCTTGTACAAATCCTCTTCCTGCAGCCGGTATTGCTGCTCGCCCAGCCGGAGACGCATCTCCTCGAGCAAGGTGTCGCTGTAGGTTTTAGCGCTCTTCCAACGCGCGATCGTCGTCTCGAACGTCGTCTGGAACAGGTCGGGCAGCTTGTTGCGGTATACGCTGACCTTCTCCTCGGGCGTTAAACCTTCGTCCGCGTTAATCCGCTGAATTTCGTCGAACAGACGCTCCGCCAGCTCCGTATTTTTCATCGGCACGATCGTCGATACCGGCTGCACCCGGCGCACGGCCTCCGCCTTCGCCGCCTCGGTCGCCAGCTCGTCCGCGATTCGGGCGTTCGCCAAAATCGTCTCCTTGCTGACGGTGTTCGGCTGCACGTCGTACGTCGGCGGGATGACGTTATCCGAGAGCGTGAAATAAAAAAGAAGGGCGAACGACAGCAGTAACGCCGCCCTTACACCCACGCTGTACTTCCAGCCTGTAATTTTATATCGATGCTTGCCGCGAATGCGGACCTCTTTCGACGTCATGAGGGGATTCCTCCTACGACTATTGATGATCCTTGCCTCGCTCGTAAGCCATGATGATTTTCTGCACCAACGCATGGCGGACGACGTCCGTCTCGGCGAACGTGATAAACCCGATTTCCGGGATTCCCTTCAAGAGCCGCTCCGCTTCGACGAGTCCGGAATGCTTGCCGCGAGGGA
Organism: Paenibacillus sp.; assembly: GCF_035645235.1. Taxonomy (GTDB): domain Bacteria; phylum Bacillota; class Bacilli; order Paenibacillales; family YIM-B00363; genus Paenibacillus_AE. The sequence continues at coordinate 9,520 of NZ_DASQMZ010000059.1, read as the reverse complement.
GGTCGATCTGCGTCACGTCCCCGGTGACGACCATCTTCGAGCCGAAGCCGAGCCGCGTCAGGAACATCTTCATTTGCTCCGGCGTCGTGTTTTGCGCTTCGTCCAAAATGACGAAAGAGTCTTCCAACGTCCGCCCGCGCATGTACGCGAGCGGCGCGACCTCGATCAACCCGCGTTCCAGCGCCTTCGCCACCGCCTCCGGACCCATCATATCGTTCAGCGCATCGTACAGCGGACGCAAATACGGATCGACCTTCTCCTGCAAATCGCCGGGCAGGAACCCAAGGCTCTCCCCCGCTTCCACCGCCGGACGCGTCAGGACGATGCGCTTCACCTTGCCTTCCTTCAGCGCGACGACCGCAAGGACGACGGCCAAATACGTCTTGCCCGTTCCGGCCGGTCCGATGCCGAACACGATATCCTTCTTCCGAATTTGCGTCACGTACTGCTTCTGTCCGATCGTCTTGACCTTGATCGGCTTGCCCTTATACGTCGTTGCGATATCGCCCTTGAACAGATCGAGCAATTGATCGGCTTGCATCGTGCGCGCGAGCTCGAGAGCGTACATGACGTCCCGCTCCGAGAGCGAATAGCCGCCGCGAATGAGCTCGAGCAGCACCTCGAACAGCTGCTGCAGCGATTCGACCTGCTCCTTCGAGCCTTGCGCCGCGAGCTCGGCGTCGCGGGAAAACAGCTGCGCACCGGTCTCCTTCTCGATCAGGCGCAAATAGGCGTCGCCCGGCCCGAACAGAGCCAGCCCTTCCGCCGCGTTCCGAAACGGAATCTTGATGGTGTAGTCAGCGATGCGTTCGTTCAATAGCGTCCTTCACTCCTTGTGCGCGTGTCGAAGTCGCCGATAAAAAAGGCGTCTATAAGGCGGCATGCCGCGTTTCGCGGCGAACGGTCAACGGTTGTGCGCTCGAAGCGTCGTCACGAGCGGCCCTCGGTCTTCTCGGGGGGCGCGAGCTCCTGCTCCATAATCGCCCGCTCCACCGCCACATTTACCTCGGCTTCGAACAGTACATGTACTATCACTTTACCATTGTCGGTTCGCTCATGCAAAATTTTTTCCGCCCGGATGACCGTGTCCCCGCCCAGCGCTGCGATCAAATCCGCCCGGGCGTTCGCAAGTCCCGTCGCTTTGGCCTGCTCGACGGACCGCTTCTCGAGCGTGAGCGTCGCCTCCCGATGCGTCACCGTCATCCAGCCGAGCGGCGCCGTCCAAGGCCCGAATCGAAGCTGCTTCCGCTCCGCCTCGACCCGTTCCCGCGCGAACGGCTTCTGCCAGTAGCCCGTCAGCTGCAGGGCACGCCCGCCGAGCACGAGGTGGAACGTCGATCGTTCGTTGCCCGTGAGCGCCTCATGCTGTCTTTCGATCGGCGCCTGCACCTTATACTCGTACCAGACGAGTCCGCGGACTTCGCCCTCCGCCACGACGACTTCGCGGTTTTCCTCATCCCCTAGAATGCCCGAAATTAAAATATCTCCTCGCTTGACTCGAGAATGCACGCCGACGAGCGGCACGCCCCGATCCGCGATAATGCGCGTGATGACCGCGTCCGATGACGAGACGAGGTGTCTCGGGTTTTGCGCAGGCTTCTTCTGCGGCACGACCGCCTCGACGATGCGGATCTCGACCGTAGAGCCCCGCATCTCGACGCCGACCCAAGCGACGTTCGGGATCGTTCTCGTCAGCCGGTCCGCCAATTCGCCGGGGTCCTGAAGACGAAACCGCCATTGCAGCGGATAGATGCCTTGCGCCGCAGCCTCCTGAAGCACATGCTGCTCGGGAATCGTCTCGTTGCCGGACACCTCTACGGACCAGACGACCTGGGAAAGCATGTACATCCCTAAGAGGAATGCGACCGCGCCGCCGACGAACCATTTTCTTCGTCCGAGTTTGTCCAAGAAAAAAGGAAACCCATAGCGCCCCGTCGTCCGCATCCGGCAGCTCGTCTCGCGCAGCAGCGGCTTTAAGCGGAAATAATCGGGCAAGGCGACGAGGAATTCCCCTCGTCCATCCCCGATGCGCCGAATATCCCATGCCGGGACGCCCTTCTCCACGAGCCGGTTAATCAACCGCTCGAACGCAGGCCCGACGACGGCCAATTTGACATACCCTCTCAGGTATCGGATCAGCTGCGAATTCATCCGTCCTCCCCCTTCGCCTCTCACACGTATTTCACTTCGTCGATCAAGCCCTCGATGAACACTTCCTCGGTCAGGATCGCCCGAATCGACAGCTGCTTTCCTCGAATTTCCATCGTGCCTTGACTGAGGGCGAGCTTCAAATACGTCTCCGTGAAATGAAGCACCCCGCGATGATTTTCCACGTACATCTGCATATTGCCGATCATCGTGACGCGCGGCAGATCGAAGACGACGTCCTGGGGAAGGTCCAGCATGTCCGTGGTCCATTTCGTTAATTTGCGAGTCCAGCGTCGCATGAGTCCGTGGGCGCCCCCCTCCTGTTGCTCTTAACAAATTATGCGAGCCGCCGGGGAAATATGAAGCGGAACGAAACCGCGAACGTTTCGGAAAAGGCGGTCCCGCCGCGCATGCTTCGGGCGCGTCCCCCGAACGCAAAAAATCCCCGTTTCCGGGGAGCGGCGCTCCTCGAAACGGGGACGGTTCGACTGCGTGTTACGATCTGCGGTTCGTGCGATGGTGCGGCCGCGCCGCTCGCGGCGGACCGAGCACCTCCGACCAAATCATGCCTTGCGCCGCGTGCTTCGCGTGCAGTTCCGGGGGGGACGAAGAACGCCTTGCGGCGGCGGCCGGCCGGTTCCCTGGCCGCGCGAGCTCGTTCGGACGGCGGAGCGCTGCGGCCGTCTCGGACGGGCGGTCCGACGGCCGGTCGGACGGGCGATCGGACGGGCGATCGGACGGGCGGTCCCGATCTGCGGAAGCCGGCATCGGATGAAGCGCCGTCTTCTCCTCGTCGGCCGCCTCGGCCGGTTCGCCGCGGCTCATGCCGCCCCCTCTCGGCGGCGCGAAAGGGCCTTCGCCGCCGAAGGGCGGCATTCCGCCGCGCGCCGGCCCGCCCCGGCTCCGCTGCGAACTCGCGCCGCGCGCCGCGTTCACGAAGAACGAGATCGCGGCGAAGGCGAGAATCGCGAACAACGGATTATCGAATACGATATTTAGCAAGATTCTAATAATGTCTTCCAGTTCGGGCACCTCGCTTCCCTTAAGGGCTCGTGTCGGTTACGCCTTATCCGAGTCGCCGTTCATCTTGCCGAACGCGTCGCGCATTTGCGTATCCGCGTCGATATTTTTTAAATTCATGTAATCCATGACGCCCAGCTTGCCGCTGCGCAGCGCCTCGGCCATCGCCTGCGGCACCTGCGACTCGGCCTCGACGACCTTCGCCCGCATCTCCTCGACGCGCGCTTTCATCTCCTGCTCGTGCGCCACGGCCATCGCCCGGCGCTCCTCGGCTTTCGCCTGCGCGATGCGCTTGTCGGCTTCCGCCTGCTCGGTTTGCAGGTTGGCGCCGATGTTTTTGCCGACGTCCACGTCCGCGATATCGATCGATAATATTTCGAACGCCGTCCCCGCATCGAGGCCTTTGCCTAAGACGGTGCGGGAGATGAGATCCGGGTTTTCGAGCACTTCTTTATGCGTCGTCGAGGAGCCGACCGTCGTCACGATGCCTTCGCCGACGCGCGCCATAATCGTTTCTTCGCCGGCGCCGCCGACGAGGCGGTCGATGTTCGCGCGCACCGTGACGCGCGCCTTCACCTTCACCTCGATGCCGTCCTTCGCGACGGCCGCGACCCAAGGCGTCTCGATCACCTTCGGATTGACGCTCATCTGCACGGCCTGCAATACGTCCCGGCCGGCGAGATCGATCGCCGCCGCCCGCTCGAAGGGCAAACTGATGTTGGCGCGCTCCGCCGCGATGAGCGCGTTGACGACGCGGTCGACGTTGCCTCCCGCGAGATAATGGCTCTCGAGCTGATTGACCGTGACGCCGAGGCCCGCCTTGCTCGCCTTGATCATCGGATTGACGATACGGCTCGGGATAACGCGGCGCAGGCGCATCGCGACGAGCGTAATGATGCCGACCCGCACGCCGGAGGCGAGCGCCGAAATCCAAAGCATGATCGGGAAGAAGCTCATAAATACGACGAACGCGATGACGATTACGGCAATGAGCAACAAGGAAACGATATCCATGGTTAAAGTTCCTGCCTCTCTGAATGTTGTTTATTGGTTTGTTCGAACTTCTCGTACGACGACCCGGCCGCCATCGACCTGCACGACGGTCACTTCCGCGCCGGCGGAAATAAACTCCCCGTTCGTCACGATGTCGATGCGCTCCTCCCCGAACATCGCGGTCCCGGCCGGGCGAAGCGGCGTGACCGCCTTGCCGGTCCGGCCGAGGAGCTCCGAACGCGGCGCATGGGAGACGTAACCTTCCTCCGTCCGCAAGGCGTCTCGCAAAATAAATTTATTCCATACGCCCCTATGCTTAAAGTACCGGACGAATACCGCGACGATGACGGCCGCGACCAACGACGCGATCCCGAGCGACGACGCCGCGTTCCCTGAATCGTAAGCGGCTAGAATGACTCCCCCGATCAACGAGGCTATCCCTAGGATACCCAAAATGCCGAAGCTCGGGATAAACAGCTCGAGCGCCAGCAGCAGCACGCCCGCGATGAACATCGCCAAGTGCTCCACCCCCGCGAATCCCGCGACGTAATTTCCTAGGAAGTATAAGCCGAACGAGACGACGCCGACGATGCCCGGCACGCCGAAGCCCGGCACGAGCAGCTCGATCAGCAGCCCCGCGATGCCGAGCACGAACAGCACCGTCGTCGTCGCCGGATGCGTCAAGAAGCGCGCAGCTTCTTCGGCGAGCGTCGGCTCGATCGCGATCGGCGCATCGTCTCCGGCAATTCGGAGCACCTCGTCGATCGACGTCACGACGCCCTCCGCATAGCCGACGGCGACCGCGTCCTTCGCGGACAACGTAATGAGCTCGCCGGGCTCGATCACCCGTCCGATCTCGGGCAGCTCGACCTTCGTCGTGTCGTCGACCATGCCCCTCGCGATATCCGGATTGCGGCCGTTCCGCTGCGCCGCGCTGACCATCTGCTCGACCCAAAACGAGACGATCTTCGAATCCTGCACGCGTTCGCCCGCGCCGTCGACGACGGCCGCCGCGCCGATCGTGCTGCCCTCGTTCATATAAATTTCGTCGGCGTTCAGCGCGATGTAGCTGCCGGCTGAAATCGCTTTCCCCTCGACGTAGGCCACCGTCTTCAGCGGCGACTCGCGAATGGCTTCCCCGATTTCCGCGGCCGCGTCGACCCGGCCGCCGAGCGTGTCGATCACGAGCACGACCGTGCCCGCGCCCGACGCCTCCGCCTCGGCGAGCGCTCGTTGCAAGAAACGCTGCAGCCCGGTTTCGATCGTCCGGTCGATGCGAATCACGGCGACGCGGCCCTCGGCCGCTGCCGCTTTGGCCGCGGGCGCCTCCGACGCGGACGCAAGCCCTGCGCCGGCCAAGGCAAGCGGCGCAAGCGCCGCCGCCATAAGCAAAACGGCTTTCCTTACTCTATTTAGCAAGCTGACCATCTCTTCCTCCCTCTAAGCGGTTATGTAAGGTAGTACGGTAAGAGGGCTGGCGTGTTTCATTTTCTGAAGAACCTCTTGTTGCCAAAAAACGCCCCCGACACGGATGTTCGGGAGCGTCTTGTAGGTTTATACCAGCAGCCGTTGGACGGCGGCGTTCACTTGCTTGCCGTCGGCGCGGCCTTTCACTTTCGGCATTAATGCGCTCATGACTTTCCCCATCTCGGCCTTCGAAGCGGCCCCGACCTCGCTGATGGTTTCCTCAACGATCTTGGCCAGCTCTTCCTCCGTCAACGGTTGAGGCATATACCGCTGTATTACTTCCAATTCCGCCTTCGCTTGATCGGCGAGATCGTCGCGACCCGCTTTCTCAAACTCTTGAAGGGCGTCTCGCCGCTGCTTGACCTCTCGCGTCAGGATGTCCAGAACTTCCTCGTCGCCGAGCGTCTTGCGCGCGTCGATTTCGGCATTCTTGACCGCCGAACGAAGCATGCGCACGACGCCGAGGGCGAATTTGTCACCGCTCTTCATCAACGCTTTCATATCCTCGTTCAGACGTTCGTTTAGATTCATGCTTCGGACAGCCTCCTAGAATTTCCGCTTACGGGCGGCTTCGGACTTCTTCTTGCGCTTTACGCTCGGCTTCTCGTAATGCCGGCGCTTCTTCACTTCGGCCAATACGCCGTCTTTGGAGATGGATCTCTTGAATCGGCGAAGAGCAGCGTCGATTGTCTCGTTTTTGCGAACTTTCGTTTCGGACACGTGTTTTCCCTCCCTCCGACCATACACTCCAAGGATAAACGGCAACGCCGTCCTCTAGGGTCGGCCCCGTCGATCGAGACCTCGCCGCGGCGCTCCCGAAGGTGCGCATACGGCTCGTCAAGAAACACGGGTATATCAAACAACATTATAAGTGATGCGTCAAGAGGGTGTCAACTTGAATCTCCGGCATCAGCCCAAAATCGGTCCGAGCTTCTCTCCGCCGAGCAGGTGAAAGTGAAGGTGGTAAACGACTTGGCCGCCTTCTTCGTTGCAGTTATTGACGAGGCGGTACCCTCGCTCTTTAATCCCGAGCGTCTCCGCGACCTGCTGCGCCGCGAGCGCGATGTCGCCGAGGACGGACGCGTTGTCCGCCGTCACGTCGTTCATCGTAGCGATGTGCCGCTTCGGGATCAGCAGCACGTGCACGGGCGCGGCCGGTTGAATGTCGTGGAACGCGAGCACCGTGTCGGTCTCCAATACTTTCTTCGATGGAATGGCGCCTTCAACGATTTTACAGAAAATGCAATCCATACGGTTGCGGCCTCCTCGTTCTATGCATGTCGTTTCCATATTTTATTACAAACGGCGGCGGCTCGTCCAATCGGCACGTTTGAGGTTTCCTTTGTTTGCCGATTCTTACAAGGAGGAGGCTTGGCCATGGAAGAGTACGGACGCATTGCGCTGGAGCTGCTTGTCGGGTTCGTCGCGCTGTTTTTATATACGAAGCTGCTGGGGAAGGCGCATTTCTCGCAGCTGACGCCTTTCGACTTCATCTCGGTGCTCGTGCTCGGCGAGCTGCTCGGGAACGCCGTGTACGACCGGGAGGCGCACATCGGACATGTGCTGTTTTCCACTGGGCTTTGGGGCTTGCTTATCTTGTCGATCGTCATGATAACGCAAAAGCGCAACGGCTCCCGCAAATTTCTGGAAGGCGAACCGTCCGTCGTGATCCGCAACGGCATTCTCGATTACGAGGCGATGAAACGGTGCCGCCTCGATCTGAACGAACTGCAGACGATGCTGCGGCAAAAAAACATGTTTTCGATGGCTTGGGTCGAATACGCGATCATGGAGACGAACGGGGCGCTCAGCGTCTTGCCGAAGTCGAAGTACGATTCGCCGGTCCGCTACGAGTTCGGGCTGCCGGAGCGGCAGACGACGCTGCCGGTGTCGCTTATTCTCGACGGCCAGCTAATGCGGGACAATTTGCCGGAGGCGGGCGTCGACGAGGCGTGGCTTCGGGAGCGGCTGGCGGCGCGCGGCATCGCGCGGGTCGAGGACGTGTTTTTCGCGGAGTGGAACGGGGACCAGCATCTATACGTGTGTTGTTATGGGGAACAAGCGAAAGGACCGGCCTGAGGCGCGGTCCTTCGTTCGTTCGCTTTAAAAATAGGGCAGCAGCGAAATCGCCGCGAGCGCCGCGAGCGGCAGCGCCAACCGGCGGAACCGTCCGCCGTAGCCGTAGGCCGGGTAGCCATAGCCGTAGCCGGGGTAACCGTACCCCGCAACTCCAGGTCCGTACGCGTATCCCGGGTAACCGCCGTAGCCGTAATAGCCCGGCAGCGCGCGCGCCTGCGGCGGCGCGAGCTCGGCCGCGCCGACCGGCACGGCCAAGTAGACGTATTCGTCGTCGAGGCTTTCGACGATGCCGTCGTATTGCATGCCGTCCGTCGTATGGATGAGTACGTATTTGTGTATATGTTGTTTGCAAATTTCGATCGCTTCGTGCTTGTGCATGAATGTGCACCTCCTTGCCGTTATCCTATTCGGCAAGGAGGTTGTGGGCGCATGTACCGTGCAAGGTTTCGAAAAAAACGTACCGCGCCCGTCCGCCCGGGTCGGACTACGTCGTCTCGAGCCGCACCCGGCTGCCCGCCCCGAGCGGGTCCGCCGGCGTCACGATCAGCTTGCGCGAAAGCCTCGCCTGCAGCTCCGGCACATGCGAGATGACGCCGACCGCGAGCCGCTCTACATGAAGCCGCTCGAGCGCGGAGACGACGTTGTCGAGCAGCTCCGGGTCCAGCGTGCCGAAGCCTTCGTCGAGGAAGAAAAATTCGAGCGGATATTTGCCGCCGAGCTGGATTTGCGCCGACAGCGCCAGCGCGAGCGCCAGCGACGTCAGGAACGTCTCCCCGCCCGACAGCGTCGAGACCGGTCGGCGCACGCCGCCGTTGGCGTCGTCGCGAATGACGAAGCCTCCGGCGGAGTCGAGCTCGATGGCGTACCGCCCCCGCGTCAATCGCGCGAGCCGTTCGGACGCCGCCCGCGTCACCCCGAGCAGCTGCTCCTCGGCGAGAAATTCCACGAAGGCGTTGCCGCGGAAGACGCTCTGCAGCTTGGCGAGCTGCTGCTGCAGCGCGGACGCCTCTTCGTGCAGTCTCGTGACGCTCCGCCAGCGCCCGTGTTTGACCCGCAGCTCTTCGACGGCGCGCTCCGCCTTGGCGCGGGCCGCCAGCGCCTCCTCGCGCAGCGCCTTTGCTTCGGCGAAGCGGCGCTCCGACGACAGCCATTCGTCCTCGGCGACCGATCGGCCGGCCAGCTTCGCCAGCGCCGCCTCGCGCTTCGCCGAGGCGCCGGCGAGCGCCTCGGCGAACGCCGCCGCTTCCCTCCGCAGCGCACCTCGCCGCTCCGGCGCCAGCGCCGCTCGGCGCACGTCGTCCGCCGTCTCGAAGGCGCTCTCCGCGAGCGCCTCGGCCCAGCGGCGTTCGGCCCGTTCCTGCGCCTCCAGCGCTCCCTTCGACGCCTCCTCCGCTGCGGCAGCCCGCCGGCCCGCGGCTTCCGCTTCCGCCCGCGCCGACTCCGCGGCCGCCCGCGCCGCGCGCTCGTCCGCCCGCCAGCGCTCGAGCTGCGCTTCCAGCTCCGCGGACAGCGCCTCCGGCGGCGACGTCTCCTCGCCGAGAATCGCGGCGATTTCCGAGCGGCGTTCCGCCAGCTGCCGCTCTAAGGCCGCCGCCTCCGCCTCCGCCTGCGCGTGCTGCCGCTCCGCGGCCGTCAGCCGCTGCTGCTGGCGCTCTGCGTCTGCCGCGTTCGCTTCGAGGAACGGCTCGCTCTTCTCGAGCCGCAGCCGCAGCTCCTCCGCCCGACGCTCCATCGCCTCCGCGTCCTTCAGCGCCGCCTCGAACGTCTCCGGCGTCCATTCGGGGTACGCCTCCCGCCATCGCGCGGCGGCGTC
>NZ_DASQMZ010000058.1:0-4801 GCF_035645235.1 Paenibacillus sp. | reverse complement strand
CTTTCCACCTCCTCCGGCTTTCGCGCTGCCGTAACGTACGATACCGTTAGTATGGTTCGGGGAACGGAGCCGCATGCGGAGGCGGGGGTGGAGACGTTTTCCGAGGAAAAAAGACGAAAAAACGGCAAGGTCCGGAGCGTTCCGGTCCTTGCCGTTCTAAAGACAATCGCTATTCTAGGCGGTCGATTAGGCTTGAATGTGCGCGATTCGAACTTGTCCATCGTTGTCGCCCCGCACGGTCACTTCGACGGTCTCCGTCAAAATGTCGGCGTAGCTGTATGAGACTCTCTTGAAAGCGTGTTGTTCTTGGTCCAGTTTGACAATGAACACGGAAGGGTAGGTTTCCTCCAAAACACCGGTGCGTTCGATCGTTTTGCGACGGCCGCCGTTCGCGCGAAGCGTGATTTGCTGACCGACGTGAGCCTCAAGGCTCTTCTTAATTTCCAACAGCGCATTCTTGGCCATTGTCAACCACCACCTCTTTCCTTAGGTATTATAACCGAAAAGGGGGGCTTGTGTCAAATGGCCGAATATTATATCAGTGGACTTCGCGCATTGTCAACGGATGTCTTTAAATTTTTTTAATTTTCCGAGGGAATCCGGGGCAACCCGACCCGATAATTGCCTCGCGTCTCGATGCCGCCTAGTCCCTTCAGACCGCTCACGGTATGCGTGATGACGTCGTAGATGTTTACGGTGTCCTTCACCGGCGTGAACGCCGACTTGGCCGCGATATACACCGGGTCGAGCGCATGGATCAAGATGCGGGACGGCGAGCTCGCGAAGTTCGCGCCTGCCTGCAGCAGCGCTTCGAAATGCGATTGGCACGCGCCGGCGATGATCGTCATGGCGTCCCGGTTCCGCTCGTAGGCGCGGGCGACCCGTACCGCCTGAACGAAATGCAGCGAGTTTTTATAGTTTTGGATATTTTGTTTGTCGCCGTCGAAGCGATGCTTCAAGATGGCGTCATGTCCGGTAATGACGACGATGTCCGGCTGCAGGGCGGGGAGCAGCTGCCGCAGCGCTTCCGCCATGTCCGACTCCTTCAGATGGTAGCCTTCGGCGGGAATCCGCAGCTCGTTATACACGGCGATGCTCTTCTTCAAGTACGACCGATCCCCGTCGAGATGCAGAATCGTGCCGGGCACGTCGAAATACGGCTCCGCGGTCCGCTTCAGGCCGGCGATGCGCAGCCGGCTTTGCTTTAAGAGGGATACCCCCCTGACGTCTTCCTCCATCGGCTCGGTCGCCGCTTCCAAATCGTCGAGCGGCGCGTCCGCCAGCAAGCGGAACGATACGCCTTTCAGCACGGCTTGCCGGTCCTTCAGGTCCTGGATCCGAAACAAGACGTCTTTCCCGTACGATTTGCGGACGACGCAATCGCCAATTTTCATGTTCCATCCCTCCTACGGTATCCTATGGCGGGCGTAGGCGAATGGTGTCCGGAAAATGAGTCTAGCGCGTCGTTACCGTCACACGCCTCTCGAATGCAAGGCGCTTGGGACGGCTTCGCCGTCACACGCCTCTCGAGTGCAAGGCGTTGGCGATCGACGCGAATTCGGATAGGCTGAGCGTCTCGCCCCGGCGCTCGGGAGCGATGCCGCAGCCCTCGAGGAACGCGCGGCAAGTTTCCTTCCCGCCCGGCTCGGCGAAGAAGCGCTGCTGCAGGTTGTTGAGCAGCGTCTTCCGCCGCTGCGCGAACGCCGCTTGCACGACGTCGAAGAACAACGCCTCGTCCTTGACATCGACGGGCGGCGCCGACCGCATCTTCAGCTTGACGACGGCGGAATCGACGTTCGGCTGCGGGATGAACACCGTATGCGGCACCTTGGCGACGATCTCCGGCACGGCGTAATATTGAACCGCGACCGACAGGCTGCCGTAATCCTTCGAGCCCGGCGGCGCGGCGAATCGATCCGCGACCTCCTTCTGGATCATCACGACGATCGATTCGACGGGCAACCGTTCCTCCAGAAGCTTCATTACGATCGGCGTCGTGATGTAATACGGCAGGTTCGCCACGACCGACACGCCGTCGAGGCCGTCGAACTGCTCGCGGAACAGCGCCCGCAGGTCCACCTTCAACACGTCGCCGTGCACGATGGTCACGTTCGGGTAGGCGGACAACGAATCCTCCAGCATCGGCAGCAGCCGCTGATCGATCTCGATCGCGACGACGCGCCCGCTCCGTTCGGCCAGCTTCTCCGTAAGCGCGCCGGCGCCCGGACCGATCTCCAACGCGCCCTTCGTGGAACTCAGCTCGGCGGCGTCCGCGATGTTCCGCAGAATGTTGCCGTCGATCAGAAAGTTTTGCCCTAAGCTCTTCTTGAACGAGAAGCCGTGCTTCTGGAGCAGCTCCTTCGTCTTGCGCGGCGAGCCGATTCCCTCGGCCTTCTCCTGCCGCGCTTCCGCGTCCGTGCGTTGCGTCATGCCTCGCGCTCTCCTCTCGCTTGTCCGCCGTCTTCGTTCCATCCGTCGGCCGGCCACCCGCAGGCCGCCAGCGCGGCCGCGATTTCCGCGCGCCCGATGCCGAACATCGCGCAGCGCTTCAAGAACGTCTTCGCGTTCGCATACCCGATGCGCAGCTTCCGGCCGACGAGCAGCCGGCGATGCGCGGAGCCGTCCGTCCCGGCCAGTCCGACGAAGAACAGGTCGGCCCACGCCACGTCCGTGCCGGGCGCCTCCGCCTCGGTGCGCACCGCCGAGAGCGCCTCGCGGATCGACTCCGGCTTCGCGTTCTCGATGCCGATGTCGTCGCCCAGCGTCGCTTCGTCCTGCGATAAGAACGCGTGCTTGCACCCCGGCACCCGATTCGCGACGATCGAGCGAATGCGCTCGCCCGCATAGTCCGGGTCCGTCAGGATGATGACGCCCCGCTTCCGCTGCGCCAGCTCGATCCGGGCGATGACGTCCTTGCCGACGGCGGATCCCCCCGTCTCGATCGTGTCGGCGTCGACCGCCCGTTTCACGGCCGTCGTATCGTGCTTGCCTTCGACTACGATGACTTCCTTGATCATGCTCCGCGCTCCTCAACCAATGTACTGGTATTGTACCCTTCTTCGGACAAAGAAAAAAGGGCCGCACGAAGCGGCCCTGCCTTCTTGAAACTACCGAATGAATAACGCCCTCAGAACGGGAATCGCCCGTTAGTTCGTAACCGGCTTCTTCGGCCCGATCACGTACACCGTATACCCCTTCTTCGTGCCGAACTTGTGCGCATGGGATTCGCTGTCGAAGTAGACGTCGATCTTCTTCCCTTTGACCGCGCTGCCCTTATCCTCCGCGCGACGGAAGCCGATCCCGTCGATGTACACCCACCATCCCATCGGAATGACGCTCGTGTCCACCGCGATCGTGCGGCCTTCCGATACCGTCGTGCCCGAGGCGGTAATGCCGTACCCTTTGTCGCCCTTCTGCTTGCCCGTCGAGGCGACGCCGGCCGTATAGGCCGTAAGCGTAACGTTCTTCAGCACGCCCTTCACCCCGAAGGTCATGCCGTCGAGCGTGATCTCCTGCGATTCCGCCGACAAGACGGCGACCGCGTTCGACACCGGCTTCGGCTCCACCTTCGTGCCGATGGCGACGATTTTGGCGAGGCTCTCCTGCTCGACCGTTCGCGCCAACACTTGCTCCGATACGAGGACGCCGTCCTCGTACACCTTCTCGATTTGCTTCACAAGTACGCCCTCTTGGCCTTGTTGCACGACCTTCTCTTTGCCCTTGGGGAGCGACTTGTCCTCCTGTTTGACCGTCTCGAACGGCAGCGCGTGCTCCGTCTCCTCGACGACGCGTTGAACGCGCACGATCTTCACGTCCGTCGACGCGGTAAGCCGTTCGTCGACCGCCGGCTCGATCTTGTCGAGCTCGCCGAGCGATATGCCCGCTTCATGCAAGACGTCCCGCACGTTCGCGCCTGTCGTGTATACCTCGACCGTCTTCCCGTCCGCGTTCACGCGAACCGGGAACGCCCGGTCGATCTGGACGGCGGCGCCGTTCTTCAGCTCGGCGGTAAGCGGCAACGACGATTCGTCGTGCTTCCCGACCGTGACCCCTTGTTCTTCCAATACGTCTGCAACGGTCTCCATCGTCGTAACGACTTCAATCGTGTTTCCGTCCGCGACGATGGACACGCGCTTCAGCTGCGTGCCGTACATCAAAGCGGAAAACAAACCCACCGCCGCGAGCGCGCTCGCGGCGACCGACAATAAAACCTTCTTATGAGCACGGGCCCAGCGCCATGCGTAAGACATGTCGGACAGACTTTCCTCATGGGTTCCTTGTACAGGAATAACCCCCATTGCTACAGTCCTCCTTACATAGTCCCGCCTTGTACGTGAGTGTTCTCTCAGGTGCAAAGGATCTCGACGCGACTATTTTCGTAGTGTGAGGCAACCGGTTTTCGAAAAACGAAAAAAGCCCGGACGAAGAGGCTCGTTCGCGGCTTTTCACGGGTAGCGAAAAGTGTGCAGTTCAGCACGGACGGTTACCTCTCTCGTAACGCTTACGAGGTTAGCTGTCGGATTCGGACCGGAGAGTGGCCCTATTTCGTCCTCCGCCGCACGTACAATGACGGCGAGTCTCGAAAATTCACCCCGAGACGATTCCTTGCGGATTCGTCCGATGCGGTTCCCCCGTTTCCCCAAGCGATGCGCGTCTTCGGAAGACGCTCATCGGGAAACTCAGCGATACTGGAAATATGTTGTAATCTTTATTTCATTCGGTGTCTGATAAGTATCATAAAGGGAGCAAGCCTTCGTTGTAAAGAGGGGTCAATCCCCCGAAATCGGTGAAAATCGGCGAA
>NZ_DASQMZ010000057.1:0-8256 GCF_035645235.1 Paenibacillus sp. | reverse complement strand
CCTGCGGCGACCGCCGGCGACGCGAACGCCGCGACCGGCGCCGCCAGCAGCAGCGCCGCGGCCGCGTGCGCGGCACGCCGCACCGCGCGCTGCGAGCTCGCGCGCAGCTCGGCCGGCAGCGGCGACATCGCGGCGAGCAGCGGCTCCGACGGCGCCGACTGAAGGCCGCGCAGCTGCAGGCCGATCAGCCAGGCGAAAGCGGCGTACGTCCCCGCCGCCGCCCATGGCTGCGGGAACGTCCAGACGAGCAGCGCCTCGAGCGCGATCAACCGCGCGAGCAGCGCCGCCATGGACGAACGCAGCAACGTGCGCCAGTATTGGTACCGGAACGCTTGGCTTCGTTCGTACCGGACGAGCAGCCGCAGGAGCCCGTTCAAGTAAGCGCGGGGCCGGTACGTTTCGGCGCGGTGCGGCAAATCGACGAAGAAGCCGAACCACGCCTCGTGCAGCGCCGTCGTCCGCCGTTCGAGCGCCAGGAGCCGCTCCCAATGCACCTTATACGAGGGCGGAATGCGCAGCGCTGCCGCGTAGGCCGCCCAGAGCAGCGGCAGCCACGCATGAGCCGCGCCGAGCGGCGACCGCAGCAGCGCGAAGGCGGTCGCGACGGCCGCGGCCGCCTTCGCGACGGCGAATGCGGCGCGGATGCCGCCGTCCCGAAAGCGCCTTTCCCGCCACGCCCCGGCGTAGAGGAGCGCCTTCAGCGCCAGCAGCGCGGCGGCTGCGCCGACGTAGGACGCCGGATCGCCGAAGCCCGCCCCTTCGTAGAGCGGGTAGTAGAGCGCAAGCGCGGCGGCCAGCGCGGCGCCGGACATCGCCGCGCCGACCGCCCAGGCGCCCCGAAAGTATTCGCGCATCCGGCTCTCCGCGCGCAGCAGCAGCGCCGTATCCGGCGGCCGCAGGTACGTGCGAGCGGGGTTCCACAGCAGCGCCGCGGCGACCGTTACCGCGGCCGCGAGCGGCAGCCATTCGTCGGCGGCGCCCGCCTGCCGCGTTCGCGTCAACAGTGAAGCGTAGCCTTGGATCGCGAGGATGAGCGCGAAGCCCATCGCCGCTCCGCCGCTGCTCATAACATATCGCCAGTAGGGCAGTTTCTCGCGTAAATCGCGATTTCTGCGGTCCTGCCAAAGCCTCCGCAAATTCAAATTCAAGGCGCCGCCCCCCCGACCAACCGGAAGAACGCTTGCTCGACCTTGCCCTCCGGCGGCGTTCCGGCCGCGGCGACGACGTCGGCCGCGTCGCCGCCCGCGAGCACCGTTCCTTCGTGCAGCACGATATATCGATCGCAATAGCTTTCAAGCATGGATAAAATATGCGAGCTGACGATCAGCCCGCAGCCGGCTTCTTTTTCCTCCCGCATCTGCTCCAGCAGCGCCCGGATCGCAAGCGGATCGAGCCCGAGGAACGGCTCGTCGATGACGTACAACGGCGGTCTCGCGAGGAACGCGCACATGAGCATGACCTTCTGCCGCATCCCTTTCGACAGATGCCCCGCGAACTTGTTCCGCTCCGCGCCCATGCGAAACCGCTCGAGCAGCTTCTCCGCCCGCTCCCGGAACGTCTTCTCCTCGACGCCGTACGCCATCGCGGTCCACTCCAGATGCTCCCAGACGGACAGCTCGTCGTAGAGCAGCGGGCTTTCCGGCACGAAGGCGAACGACGCCCGGTACGCTTCGGTCGAGGACTGCAGCGTATGGCCGTTCACCTCGATCTCGCCCGCCTGCGGAAGCAGCAAGCCGATAATATGCTTCATGAAGGTGCTCTTGCCCGCCCCGTTGAGGCCGAGCAAGCCGACGAGCTCGCCGGGGCGCACGCTCGCGTCGACTTGTTTCAGCACGGGGCGCTTCCGGCTGTATCCGCCTACCAGCCCCCGAACCGATAAGACCCGGTCCATTCTCGTCCACCGCCTTTGGTTTGTTCTGCGTCGCTCCCATTATAAACCATGGGCTTACGCACTTCATATTCCTTGACGTGCATATTCTTTATGAGGTATGTTCGATACATGGATACGACAACTTTCAGCGCATTAGCCGAACCGAACCGTCTGCATATCGTCGAACTGCTCCGCAACGGGCCGCTGCCCGTCGGGGAAATCGCCGAGCGCTGCGGCCTGCTCCAGCCCCAGACGTCGAAGCACCTGAAGGTGCTGAGCGATGCAGGCCTCGTCGAGGTGCAGCCGGCGGCGAACCGCCGCATCTACAAGCTGCGCCCCGAGCCGCTGCAGGAAATGGACGCTTGGCTCGACACCTTCCGCAAAATGTGGGAGGACCGCTTCGACCGCTTAGAGATGTACCTGCACGCGCTGCAGCACAACCAGGACAAGAAGCCGGGCGACCTCAACTGATTCGTTGACCGCCGCCCCGGACTACCGATCGGGAAGGGGGTACGCGTTCGTTCGCAAGAAAGGGCTCGTTTGCGGTTCGTTTGCCGCGAGCGAGCCCTTCTTATGTTTCCTCGGACGGCGCGGCGGACAGCTCCTTCAGCAAGGCGGCGAACCAGCCCTTCGCGAAGGCGTGCGCATGGATGCCGTAATCCAATGTTTTTCGTCGGAAGTCGATGTCGCCGCCCTCGCCTTCGCGCCCTGCCAATCGCAAGCTCCGCTCCAAAGCCCGCAGCTCCGACTCCACTGATTCGATCTTTCCTATGATGGCGCGGACGATCTCTCGCTGCTTCTCCCGCTCCTCGACCAAGCCTAAAAAATATAGCTTCGACAGGGCGGTCGTCTCCAGCCGCTGCTCGGGAATGTCCGCTTCCATCCATGCCGCGAACGCTTCCCGGCCCACTGGGGTAATAGCATATACTTTCTTATTCCGCCCGTGCTCCACGACCGCTTCGCAGGACACCGCTCCTTGCGTCGTCAGCTTCTTCAGCGCCGCCTGCAGGCTTCCGTAACTGGCGCTATAGAATAAAGCGATTCCTTGCCGGAACGCTTTATTCAGCTCGTACAATGTCTGCGGCTTGTACATCAACAACCCCAGGATGACGTATTCCATCTTGTATCCGATCCCCTTTTTCCGCTATAGACAACCGCGTTGTCCATACATTACTATTGGGTATATCACTAATAGTAACATAATACTCGTTCGTCACGCCTCGGAGGTGCGCCTATGCCTATATTCCTTACGTTATTCCTGTTCGTCGTCGCCGCAGCCGCAGCGGCCTTCGCCGTCGTGTTCCTCGCGTCGCGCAGACCGTTGTCCGAGGAGGAGGCGCGCGCCCGGCTTCTTGCCTATTTTACCAAACTGACGCGGCGCCGTCGCCATCCCGTCTCCTTGCAAGCGAGAATCGCCGCCCCGGGGCTCGACCTCGCGTTCGGAGGCGGCCCCCCGTCCGCAACGGACGCGCCCGTCGCCCCCGACCAGCCGTTCCATGTCGCCAGCATCGGGAAGCTGTTCACCGCCGCGCTCGTCCTGCGCCTAGCCGAGCAAGGCCGGCTCGGTCTGGACGACCCCGTCGCGCCTTATTTTCCCGAGGCGCATCTGCGCGGGCTGTTCGTCGTGTCGGGGACGGACTATGCGGGGTCGGTCACGGCGCGCCATCTGCTCGGCCACACGTCCGGAATCGCCGACTACTTCGAGGATGCCGCGGACGACGGCTCGTCCTTCTTCGACCGCGTCCTGGCGGAGCCTGACGCGTTTTGGACGCCAGACGCGCTGCTCGAGTACGCCAGGCGGCGGCTCCGGGCCGTCGCCGTACCCGGCGCGTCGTTCCATTACTCCGACACGGGATACATCTTGCTCGGCCAGCTCGTCGAGCGCGTCGCGGGAAGGCCGTTCCACGAAGCGTTGCGCCGCGACGTGTTCGAGCCGCTGGGCATGACCGCAACGTATCTTCTGTTCCATTCCGAACCGACGGCGGCGCCGCCGCGGCCGATGCGCGAGATCTGGTTGAACGGAAAAGAAATTAGCCGGTACCGCAGCCTCAGCTGCGACTGGGCCGGCGGCGGCATCGTCTCGACTCCGGACGATCTGATCCGGTTTCACCGGGGGCTCCGAAGCGGGGCGCTGCTCGGCGCGGAAGCGTTGCGCGAGATGGAAACGTGCGAGCGGCGGTTCCGCCCGGGCCTGCGGTACGGACTCGGCGCGATGGAAGTCCGGTTCGAGGAGTTTTTTCCGCTGCTGAAGGGGCTGCCGCGCTTGAAGGGGCATATCGGCGTGCTGGCGACGCATCTGTTTTGCGACCCGAAGACCGATACGTATATCGTCCTTAATTTCGGCTCGAACCGGGCGATGGTGCAAAGCTTTAAGACGCTTATCGAAATCGTCGCGACGCTGCGCAAAATGCGCGTTACGACAAAGCCGCCCCGCTCATCCGTCGGATGAAGGCGAGGCGGCGGTTTGCCCTGATGCTATCTTATTTGATCGTTACGACCGTGACGACCTGATTCGCTACGACCAATTCGAGGTCGGAGACGCCCTTCTCCAGCGCCAAGGCGTTGCCGTTCACGACGGCGTCGGCCGCGACGTTGTAGATGCGGGTGACGACGCTGCCGTTTTGCGTCGTGCTGATCGACATTTGCGTCAGCTTGCCGTTTTCCGTCTTATGGCCTTGGTATTTGCCCGCTACGGTGTACACGGCGACGTTGTTGTCGGATACCGGCGCCGTGACGGTCAAGTGCAGAACTTTCCCGTTCACGAGGATGAGGTTTACGCCGTCGCCCGGCTGCACGACGTTCAACTCGACCGTCGCGTTATGGCGTACGATGACCGCGTTCGAGTCGAACGAGTACGTCACCGCCGCGTTATTCGTCCAGACGTCGATTTGGTTGGAGCGCACCGCGGTGACGACGCCGCTCGCTTGCCCGTTTTCGACGACAGGCGTCGTGACGGAGATGTGGATGACGAGTCCGCCGACGACGGTCGCCGTCACTTGGTCGCCCGGCTTCACCGCGCTAAGCGTCGTCGTCGCGTTGTTGCGAAGCACGACGGCGTCGCTCTTCACGGCGTATTCCGTCGTCGTTCCGTCCTTCGTCAGCGTCAGCTTATTCGTGCCGACCGCCGTGACGGTGCCCGTCTTCTGCCCGTCCGTGACGGTCGCGTTTTGCGTAACGTTCAGATAAACGACGACGTTGTTCGAGACGACCGCCGTCACCTTGTCGCCCGGCAATACGGCGCTGAGGTTCGCCCATTTGTTGTCTTTGAGCACCGTGACGTCCGCGGCGACCGCATAGGTTTTCGACTGGCCGTTCACCGTCAGCGTGATCTTGCCGTCGGCCGTCTTGCCGACGAACGTGCCGTTCACTTGGCCGAAGCCCGTCGAATCGTCCGGAATTTGATCGCCCGTGCGGTCGAGAATGGCCGCGAGCTCCGCCCGCGTCACCGGCTGGTTCGGCCGGAAGGTGTTGTTCTCATAGCCGGTGACGAGCCCTTTCTCGATCGCGACCGCGACGTACCCGACCGCGCCGGCCGGAATTTCCTTCTTGTCCTTGAACGCGAGCTCGGCGTTCATCTTCGCCTTCGCTTCGCTCTCGAGTCCCAGCGCCTTCACGAGCAGGATCGTCGCCCACAGCCGATCGGCCGGCTTCTCCGGCTGCACCTCGGACTCCGTCTCGAGGAACAGGTCGTTTTCGATGGCGACGGCGACGTACCCGACCGCCCACGGGTATTTCTTTTCGATCTTGTCGGCGTCTTTGAAGTTCAGCTCCGTCGACATCTCCGCAGCCGACTCCGCCTGCGCGCGCAGCCCCATCTGGCGCACGGCCGCCGCGATCGCTTCGATGCGGGTCACCTTCTGGTTCGGCCGGAACGTGCCGTCCTCGTAACCGGTGAAGACGCCCCGCTTCACGAGCTCCGCGATGTACTGCAGCGCCCACGCGGACTCCGCCTCGACGTCCTCGAACTTCAGCTTGATCTTCTTGCCGTTGACCTCGATATAAATGCCGCGGTCATCGTCGTCGTCATCATCGTCGTCGTCCCGATCGTCCCGATCGTCTCGGTCGTCGTCCCGATCCCATGCGGGCTTACCCGCCCAATCCGGCTTCGCCGCGAACGCCGACGTCGCGCCCCCCGCCACTAACGAAAAGGCCATCGTGCTGATCAACATTTTCTTCCACATACTCATCGTTATCCACGCTCCTATGATCTGATATGTAAGATGATGCGGTACCTTCGCATGCGTTCGGTTCCGGTATGCTCATATCGTTCGGGGACGCGATCCTCTTTTGGGGGGTGACGGAAGAAAATGGGCACGAGGTCCCAGAACCCAAGGAAGAAGGACCCGCCCTCCAGGCAGCAGCGGCGTCATGCTCCGGCAGCTTCGGCGTCTTGCCCCGGCCGTGTCGGCGTCTTGCTCCGGCAGAGGCGGCGTCTTGCTCCGGCAGAGGCGGCGTCTTGCCCCGGCCGCGTCGGCATCTTGCCCCGGCCGCATCGGCGTCTTGCCAGGAGTGATGCGATAAGCGCAAATTTTGAGCATCTCCCAGAGTTACGCGCAAATTTTGAGCATATCCCCGAGTTAAGCGCAAATTTTGAGCGTTTCGGCGGCGGGCGTCGTCGGATCGGCGGTGGACGCGGTCGGAGTGCGGGCCAATGCGGCGCACCGCTCCGCCGGCCGCGTCGGCGTCTTGTCAGGAGTGATGCGATAAGCGCAAATTTTGAGTATATCCCCGAGTTAAGCGCAAATTTTGATCATTTCGGCGGTAGGTGCGGCGAGGGGCGAGGTTTGTGCGGCGGGGATGCGGGCTGAGCGCGGGCCGATGCGGCGCACCGATCCGCCGGGTGCGTCGGCGTCTTGCCCGGAGTGCCGCGATAAGCGCAAATTTTGAGCATATCCCGGAGTTAAGCGCAAATTTTGAGCATTCCGGCGGTAGGTGCGGCGAGGGGCGAGGTTTGTGCGTCGGGGATGCGGGCTGTGCGCGGGCAGATGCGGCGCACCGGTCCTCCGGACTCGTCGGCGTTTTGGCTGGAGTGCTCCGAAAAGTGCAAATTTTGAGCATATCCCAGAGTTAAGCGCAAATTTTGAGCATATCCCAGAGTTAAGCGCAAATTTTGAGCATTTCGGCGGCGGTCGGCGGTGGAGCGGCGGTGAACGCGGTCGAAGTGCAGGCCGATGCGGCGCACCGGTCCTCCGGACTCGTCGGCGTTTTGGCTGGAGTGCTCCGAAAAGTGCAAATTTTGAGCATTTGGCGGCGGGCGTCGTCAGAGCGGCGGCGGACGCGGTCGGAGCGCGGACCGATGCGGCACACCGATCAACCGGCCGCGGCGGCGTTTTGCCTGGAGTGCTGCGTGAGGAGCAAATTTTGAGCATTTCCCAGAGTTAAGCGCAAATATTGAGCATTTCGGCGGCGGCGTCGACAGATCTGCGGTGGACGTGGTCCAAGCGCGAGCAATTCTGCCTGGACCTTCGCAATGAAATGAGCCCCCTTGGACTGTTTGTCCAAGAGGGCTCATTTTCGTTTAATTGAACGGGTTGATGAGGCGAAATGTTAAGCGTAGCGCGTTTTCTTCGAATGTTACGCTGTCGATTTCCGCTGGGATCCGCTCGTCGAACGACAGCGGTACGCGAATGGTGCCGATCGGGAAAAAGGACACCGGCAGCGAAATGTCCTTCAAAGCGGAGGACAAATGAGTCGCCTTCACGTCCGGCTTCTCCCACTCCAGACGCAACATATGCGTTACCGGGAGGCGAAGCCATCCGCCGACGGTGACATCCGTGCGCAGCGTGAGCATGTCGCCGGCCAGCGCGACGTCCGCGCCGGTGATCTCGACGTTCGCCGACAGCTTGCGTTCTTCATAGAGCGCCGATTTTACGATCGAGTTGAGCTCCGTTTCGTTAATCGTCGTCGACAACGATATATCCGCGACCATGCCCCGCACCTTGTCGGCTAAATCCGGAGCGCCCTCCGTCGACCAGTCGAGCGGCGGTTCGGTGGAGGCGTACGCCATCGTGCCGGCAACGAGCAGCGTCAAGAGGAGGAGCAGCCCGATTAGCGGGGCGAAGGGGCGGCGCACCGTTTTACGAGGTTGGGGTACCGCCATCGGACTCGCCTCCGTTGGCGCCTCGCTTCTCCTTCAACCAGCGGGGAGCGCCCTTGTTCTTCTTTTCGCGGTGCCGTTCGGCCGCTTTGTCTCGCGCGCGTTCCGGAGCGGCCGCCTTCTTCGGCGCCGGCTTCGATCCGGCCGCGGCTTTGCCTTTCGTTCCCCCATTGAAGGAAATGCCGGAGGTTACGGCCGTGCGCGGCGCCCCTGCGCCTGCGCCCGCGCCACGCGGCGCTCCTGCGCCTGCGCCCGCGCCACGCGGCACCCCTGCGCCTGCGCCCGCGCC
>NZ_DASQMZ010000056.1:0-4361 GCF_035645235.1 Paenibacillus sp. | reverse complement strand
GAACGTCCCCCGGTCGTGAATGTCCCTCGCGGCGAACGGCGTCGACGCCGGCTCCCCGATCGGCTGCGACGCCGGCGCGGCGACGACGTCGAACCGCAGCGCCCCGTCGACGGAGACGTCGAAGATGGCATGCGCGCCGTCCATGGCCGTCAGCGGTTCCGTCCGATACAGCACGACGGTCTCGCCCGGCGCGACGGTCCGGCGTTCTCCCTCGCCGCCGGCTAGCCATGCCGCCAGCGCCTCGCGCCCTTGCTTCGCGTAATCCTTCGACCTCGCCGCGACGCCCTGCCGCTCGATCGTCAGCGTCGCCGGCGCATCCCCGTCGTTCGTCGCGAGCCAGCCGACCGTCGCGGACGACGCCGTGCCGTTCACGTGCGTCAGAAACAGCCGCGCCTCGCCCTCCACCGTATCGCGATACAACACGCCGAGCTCGCGGAACGTCTCCGGACTGTCGCTGAACAGCAGCGTCCGGGACGAATCTCGCGTCTCCGCCGCCGCGACGACCGGATACTCGCCGTATCGGGCGAAGTCGATCGGCACGAAATTCGGCTCGGCCGGGTTCACCGGCTTCGCGTACGGGTACTCCGGATCCGCGACGGTCGCCTTCCGCAAGACGGGGTCGTAGCCGACGTACAACCCCATATAGTCGGCGATCGCTCGAATCGACAGCAGCAGCCGACCGTCCTTCACTAGCCCGAGCCCTTCGTACGGCACGGGCATATCGTTCACCCATGCTTGCCGCGCGCCCTGATTCACGCTAATGCTCGTGCGCGCATCCCGCAAAATCGCGTCATAGCTCTTCGGATCGTATTCCGCCTTATAGCCGAACGCGTCGGCGAGCTGCCGCGCCGCGACGTACACTCGTCCGTTATGTACGGTCATCGGGTACGTCGCCGCCGGCGTCCGGCCGTTCACCAGCACGCCGCCTCGGTCGATGTCGAACACGACTTCCCGCGTCGTCGTCCGCGCAGCCGCCTCGTCGGCCGCCGTCGACCCCGGCCAAGCGGACGCGCCGACGCCCCACGCTATCGCGACGGCCAAACATGCGATCGCTCCTCCGTATGCACGCTTCATCACGTCAACGCCTCCTGGTTCAATACTTCCCCTACCTTAGTGACGTTCGGGAAGGGAAAATAGTTACGATCGGGAGTCCGACAATTTCTTCCAAGGCGTCTTGGCGGACGAATCCGCGCGGCGAGATTTCGGGCAACCTCCGCGGAACGTGCGAAAGCCGCTCGTCCGATTCCGGACGGCGGCTTCCTATTCGTTATTTCATTTTCACAACGATCTTCCGTATGCTGTCTCCCGAGAGATGGTACTTCCGCTCGAGCTCCGCGACGGACCACCCGCTGGCGTAACGGCGGCTGATCTCCTCGTTGCGCTCGGCGATCTGCCGCCTCGCGCCGCTCAGCTCGCCCCAGCCGGCCCGCCGGTCGGCGATCTTCGGAATGTAGACCAATTCCCCCTGAACGAACTGCTGCAGCTCCTTCAACAGACGCGGGGGAAGCACTTCCTTCGCGTTCTTGTATCGTACGGGGTTCGCCCTCCTCATGCAAAAGCGAAAAAACCGTGGACGTCATCCTCCACAGGTTCGGCGGTTCTCCAAGTCGTATATAGAGGGGAGGCCGAAGCCTCCCCCTTCGTTATAAGGCGAGCTTCGTCGTTAGACGAAGATCACCTCTGTTTGGTTTACCACACCGATCAACCCCTTTCGTTCTTTTTCGTCGGGCCCGACTTCTATACTATAACCCGAACGCGCGATTCGGAAAAGGGAAAGAATTCCTATACTCGTTCCTTCCCCGCGAAGTCGAAATAGAGCGGATAATGCGCTTCGCATCTCGGGTTGAAGGCGGTCCCGCAGCTTGGGCACGCGTACCCGCTGTTCAAGTAGGCGTCGATGGCCAGCTCCTCGCCGCAGCCGCCGCACAAGACGGCCTTCGCTATACGGTCGGCCTCCCCCCACTTCGCCGGCGGATGTCCCGCCGCCTCCTCGTGGCAGAAGAAGCAGCCGTAGTAGGCGTCGCAGCATTTGAACTTGATGGCGATCACGTCGGTCGGCCCATGGTAATGCTTACAGCGCGTCTGCGCGTCGATCGCGCCGATGACGAGCGGCCTCATGCGCCGCCTCGGTCCGCGAACGCGGCTTCCGCCTCCGGCAGCGTCGGCATGCCCGCTTGCGCGCCGAAGCGCGTGACGGAGAGCGACGCCGCCCGCACGGCGAACTCGAGCGCGTCTTCGGCCGGCCGACCGGAAGCGAGGGCGAAGGCGAACGCCGCGTTCAAGCAGTCGCCCGCTCCCGTCGTATCGACGGGCGTCACCTTCGGCGCCGGCGCGACGCGGAGACGGCCCCCTTCGACGGTCGCGGCGCCGCGGCTCCCCAGCGTAACGACGAGGCGATGTCCGTAGCGCGCTTCCCACCGCTCGATCGCGGCGGCGAGCGACGCGTCGTCTTCGGCCGCGCCGCCCCCGAGCGCCGCGAATTCCGTCTCGTTCGGCGTCACCCAGTCCGCGAGCGCGAGGATCGCGTCGGGCAGCGGCTTCGCCGGCGCCGGATTCAGGATCGTCGTCACGCCGGCCTCGCGCGCGATACGGAGGGCGCGCTCGACGGACGGCAGCGGCACCTCCAGCTGCACGAGCAGCGCGTCCGCCGCTTGGATCGCCTCGCGCGACGCCTCGATCATGTCCGGCGTCACTTGGCCGTTCGCGCCCGGCACGATGACGATGCAGTTATCCGCCGGCGTATGCAGAATCGTAGCCGTGCCGGTCGGCACGCCGGGCAGCCGCGCGATGCGGTCCGTCCTGGCGCCGGCTTGCGCGAGCGCGTCGATCAGCTGCGCGCCGAAGGCGTCGTCGCCGGCCGCGCCGACCATCGTGACGCTCGCGCCGAGCCTGGCGCAGCCGACCGCCTGATTCGCTCCCTTGCCTCCGGGAATATAATGGATCGCTTCGCCTTCGATCGTCTCCCCGACGAGCGGCATGCGGCTCGAGGAGACGACGAGATCCATGTTCAGACTCCCGACGACGACGAGGTTCGGCGTCTTCATTCCGGGCGCGCCCCGATCTTCCGGAACAGATCCTTGAAGATCGCGTCCCGGTGGAGGTAGTACACATAGCGGATCGGATGACGCGTCGGGTCTTGGATCCAGCGGCCGTCGTCCGAGATGCGGGGGCTCGGGGCGAGGTAGCTCGGCGCCCAGTTCGGATTCGCGAGCCAAGCGATCG
This sequence comes from Paenibacillus sp., assembly GCF_035645235.1. Taxonomy (GTDB): domain Bacteria; phylum Bacillota; class Bacilli; order Paenibacillales; family YIM-B00363; genus Paenibacillus_AE. The sequence continues at coordinate 1,139 of NZ_DASQMZ010000056.1, read as the reverse complement.
TCGAGATGTCCCAGATGACGCGCGTGTAGCCGAAATGATCCTTCGCGCAGTTCTTGTACGTCTTGTGAAGGTATTCCCCGATCGGGCCGACGTCCTTCACGTAATCGCGGATTTCCGAGAGCGACGTATGCAGATGCGACGCTACGCCCATGCACGGCACCATGACGACCGGCGCGCCGCAGTCGAAGACGACGCGGGCCGCGGGCACGTCTTGGTACAGGTTGAACTCCCTCGTGTCCGGCCAGGAGAACGAGTGGCCGCCCAGCCATACGATCACGATGCGATCGACGATCGACGGCTCCATCAGAATCGCGGACGCCACGTTCGTAATCGCGCCGATCGCCACGACGTACAGCGGGTCCTCCGGATCGCTGGCGAGCGCCCGTTCGACGAGGTTGCGGGCGGCTTCGCTCTCGACGAACCCGCCGTCCTTCGGCAAGTACGACGTCGATCCCCGGTACACCGGGACGTCTTGTTTGCCGAGCAGCGGCAATATTTTCAATATTTCTTGGTAGCTCTTCTCCATGCCGTCGGCCGGCCCCGTCGACAGCTCGTTGAAGAACGGCGCCGCATACAACGCTTCGACAGTCACGCTGTCCGGCGACGTAAGCGCATACGTAACGGCGAATTGGTCGTCGATCTCATTGAACGTATCGGTATCGAGCACCATGCGGATCTGGCGTCCGGGGTGTCTCAGGCGGCGGGTCAGGGCAGCTTCGTCGATCGCGGGATAAGTCGTCATCGGTCGTACCTCCGTATCATGATTTGGTTCTTGTCTTCCCCCATCATAAATAAAAAAGTACCGTTTCGGTATCACGAATCGGTCTTTTTATTGTATGATTTGGCTACGGATAATCGGAGGGATGATCGATGGAAGCGACGCTCGATTTCTTGTTTCGCGTCGACCGGCGGGCGGAGGAGAGCATTCCGTTTCACCGGCACCGCTGTTACGAGCTTGTGTATTACGTGGAGGGCGAGGGGCTCACGCGGATCGGGCGGCGCGAGTGGACGTACCGCGCGGGCGACTTCGCGGTCGTGCGGCCGCACACGCTGCACGACGAGCGGCGGACCGCGGCGGCCGACGTCGTGTGCGTCGGCTTCGCGCTGCCGGAGTCGGCCGCGCCGCCGCTCGCCGAAGG
>NZ_DASQMZ010000055.1:0-57838 GCF_035645235.1 Paenibacillus sp. | reverse complement strand
CGAAGCGCTCCAAAACCCGGAAGGCGACTGGGCGCAAAAGATCGTCGAGCTCTTCGAGCAAATCGACACGTACATCCCGACGCCGGAGCGTCAAACGGACAAGCCGTTCCTGATGCCGGTCGAGGACGTATTCACGATCACAGGCCGCGGTACGGTTGCTACGGGCCGCGTCGAGCGTGGTGTCGTTAAGGTTGGCGACGAAGTCGAGATCATCGGCCTCGCCGAAGAAACTCGCAAGACGGTCGTTACGGGCGTCGAGATGTTCCGTAAGTTGCTCGACTCCGCACAAGCGGGCGACAACATCGGCGCGCTGCTCCGCGGCGTAGACCGTAAGGACATCGAGCGCGGTCAAGTTTTGGCGAAGACGGGCTCCGTGAAGCCGCACACGAACTTCACGGCTCAGATCTACGTCCTGACGAAAGAAGAGGGCGGCCGTCATAAGCCTTTCTTCACGGGCTACCGTCCGCAGTTCTATTTCCGTACGACGGACGTTACGGGCATCATCAACCTGCCGGAAGGCACGGAGATGGTTATGCCGGGCGACAACATCACGGTTACGGTTGAGCTCATCTCGCCGATCGCTATCGAAGAAGGCACGCGCTTCGCTATTCGCGAAGGCGGCCGTACGGTAGGCGCAGGCGCCGTAGCTACGATCCAGAAGTAATATCCGCTTCACGCGAATCGAGGCAGTCCCGAGAGTAGTAAACCTACTCGAGGGACTGCCTCTTTTTTTATGGCAGTTCCATTCCTTACCTTCATTACGCCAACACGGTTCATCGAATAACAAAACGCCCTCCGCTCGGGCGGAGGACGTTGGATCGGACATAAAGCTATCTTAATATGTTAGGGCGCATGAAGACCGACGTCCGAAGACGTGAAGGTGATGATGCTTCCGGACGTCGCCGAACGGCGAAGCGCGTAGACGAGGTGCAGTCGCGGCGCCATCCACCATACATGGACGATCGCTACCGTCGCGGCCGACTCCGGCGTAAGCCATGCCGACAGCATGCCGGAGATGACCAAGCCGACAAATAGCAAGTGCAGCTGCACGGAACGAAATTGGCGGTACGGTACGCTGGCGCTCGGCAAATAACCGACGCGAGGCCAAGCGGCGAGCTGCCATGCGTACCGGCTCCGCATATGCGTGGGGTCCTCGCTTTCCCGCGCGATAAGCGCCTGGGTAACCGTCCAAGCGACGCCGTGCCACAGAGCGAGCGCCGCGATCGCGAGAAGCACGACGCCGGGATCGGACCGCCAGAGGAAGGCCGCCGACAGCCACAGCAAAAGCGCGCCCGAGTGAAGCAGGCTTGCGGCAGGCCGGCGGCGAATCTTTTTTAATAGCTTGTATTGATAGATGATCTTATCGTTGCCGGCCGTTTCTGCTTGCAAGGACACATCCGTCACCTCGGGGGAATAGAGATCGATTCACTTCCGGCGCCGCGATTACATATAATGAGCGTAGAACATGGATAGGTATGGAAAACATGCCGATTCTCAATTATAGCAAGTTCCGAAAAAAAAGTTTAGAGATTTAACGGGAAGGCAATACTAGTAGTAAAAAAAGAGAAAGGTGAGCTGCCTCATGAGTGCCCTGCAACCCGAAGCGGAGCCGATGTTCTGCATGATTTGCGAAGAATCGCGTTCGGAAGGGATTCATATTTGCGATCAATTCATATGTTTGGACTGCGAGATGGAGATGGTTCGTACCGACGTGCAGGACGAAAGATATCCTTTTTTTATCTCGCAGATGAAACGAGTTTGGTATAAGAAAGACGCGTAATCTCGGCCATGCGCCGAGCGTAGGAAGGCGAGAGAAGGGCATCCGGCGCGCCGCGGGCGAAGGTCGGGTGCCCTTTTCTTCCTGCGAGCGGCAGAGTATGATGAGGATAAGACGATCGACACCGGGGGGGAACGGTTCATGGAACGGAGCGACCGGCGGCCGCACGGGGCGGAGGCGCCGCTCGTAGAGGCTTTGTGGGAATATACAAGACGTAGACGAGCCGGTTTCCACGTTCCGGGGCATAAAGCGGGCGCGGCATACGCGAACGGCGATGCGCCGGATTGGCTTTCGGCCGTAGGCGTGGTCGACGCGACCGAGCTCCCGGGCTTGGACGACCTCCATGCCCCGATGGGCGCGATCGAAGCCGCGCAGACGCTCGCGGCGGCTTGCTTCGGGGCGGATCGGACCTTCTTCCTCGTAGGTGGCAGTACGGCTGGCAATTTAGCGGCGATCCAAGCGGCGGTCGCGCCGGGCGAGCTGGTCGTCATGCAGCGCGACGTCCACAAATCCGCGATCCATGCGCTGATGCTCCGAGGCGCCGGCGCCGTATTCGTCGCTCCGCGGACGGATGCCGCCACCGGGCTTCCGGGCGCCGTCGAGGCGGCGGCGATCGCCCGCGCGTTGGACGAGCATCCCGAAGCGCGCGCCGTGTTCGTTACCCGTCCGAACTATTACGGGATCGCCGGCGAGCTGCGGGAGATCGCGGACGTCGCGCACGCGCGTAACGTGCCGCTGATCGTGGACGAAGCCCACGGCGCCCACTTCGGGCGGCATCCGCGCTTCCCGGCGTCCGCGCTGGCCTGCGGAGCCGACGTCGTCGTGCAGTCGACGCATAAGATGCTTCCGGCGCTTACGATGGGCGCTATGCTGCATGTGCGCGGAAATCGTCTTCCCGCGGACCGGATCGGCGCGTTCCTGCATATGCTCCAAAGCTCCAGTCCGTCGTACCCGATCCTCGCCTCGCTCGATTGGGCGCGTCGCGAGCTGCAAGCGCGCGGTTCCGAGCTGTTCGACCCGGCGCTCCAGGCGATCGACCGCTGGAGAGCGGAGGGGCGGGAGGGGGCGTTCGCCCGCTTCGAAACGTCGGTCGCCGAAGACCCGCTGAAGCTGCTGCTGCGGGACCGCGAAGGGACGCTCAGCGGGTACGAGCTGCTGGCGCAGCTGGCCGAGAGGGGCGTGTACACCGAGATGGCGAACGAACGATACGCCCTGTTGGCTTGCTCCGCCGCTACGTCGTACGAGGAGCTGGAGCGGCTTCGCGCCGCCTTGTATGAAATTGCCTTACGATTTCCGGCGAAAAAGAAGGAAAATCCGCAAAATTTCGCGAATAGTATTGCATTAGGGACGAACTCCGTATCCAAACCCGTCTTTTTCTCCGCGTACGGCGCAAATGCGAACGCGGAATCGGAAGTGACGGCCGTTCCGCTGGAGCGGGCGGAGGGGGAGATCAGCGCGGAAATGATCGTGCCGTATCCCCCCGGAATTCCGGCGTTATACCCTGGCGAACGCGTGGAAGGGGAGACCGTCGCGGCGCTGCTGCAGCTTCGGGCGTACGGGGCGGCGGTGCAGGGCGCCAAAGATCGCGAGCTGCGCACGGTGCTCGTGCGGCGACGGAACCCTTCAAGCGGTTAGGCAATATATTATGTTAGGAGCCTATAGGTTGAGAGGCTTATTTATTACCTTCGAAGGGCCGGACGGTTCCGGCAAAACGACGCAGATGCGCCGGCTGTGCGAACGGCTTGCGGCGCAGGGCGCCGATATCGTGCGGACCCGCGAGCCCGGCGGCACGCCGATCGGCGATCGCGTTCGCGAGATCGTGTTGTCCCCGGAACATCCGGAGATGAAGGACGAGACGGAAATTTTGCTGTATGCGGCTTCGCGGGCGCAGCATGTGCGCGAAGTGATCGTACCCGCGGTCGCCGCGGGGAAAGTCGTCGTCTGCGATCGCTTCGTGGACGCCAGTATCGCGTACCAAGGCTACGGACTCGGCCGGCGTCCCGAAGAGGTGGCGGCCGTCAACCGATTTGCGACCGGCGGCTTGCTGCCGGACCGCACGTACTTGTTGGACGTACCCGTCGCCGTCAGCCGAGAGCGGCTGCTGGAACGGGCGAGAGAAACCGGCGGAGCCGGATTGGATCGGATCGAACAGAAAGCAAGCGAGTATCACGAACGGGTGAGAGAAGGATTCCTGCTGATTGCGAAAGCCGAGCCGCAACGCGTCGTGGTCATCGACGCGAACCGAGCCGTCGACGACATCGCCGCCGACATCGAAGCGGATTTCGACCGTATGTTTCGAAATAACATTCGCTCAGAGGAGGATTTCGAATGAAACTTGTGATCGCGGTAGTACAGGATAAGGACAGCAACCGCCTCTCCAACGCCTTGATTAAGGAAGGCATTCGCGCGACGAAGATGGCCAGCACGGGGGGCTTCCTTCGAGCCGGCAACACGACGTTCATGATCGGGATCGAGGATGATCGCGTCCAGGACGTGCTGGAAGTCATTAAGGCGAATTGTAAGGTGCGGGATCAACTCGTCACGCCGGTCACCCCGATGGGCGGCACGACGGATTCCTACATTCCGTTCCCGGTGGAAGTGCAGGTCGGCGGCGCCGCCGTCTTCATTATGCCGGTCGAGCGCTTCGAACACTTCTAAATAAATACATGAGGCAGGACGGAGGCGGAGCGTCATGAAAATCAATCCCGGCATCCGTTCGTTCGGGAAAGAGCCCCTTCGCAACGAAGGGGCCGCCGGCGCCTCCGCGTCTCAGCGGCCGTTCTCCGGCTTCTTAAAGCAAGAGCGGGAGGCGGTCACGCAGGACGAGCTGGCGCGGCGAATGGAACGCATCGCGCAACAAGGAGAGCGTCTCGCGAAATCGATGACGGTGCGCGAGTTAAGAGAATATAAACTGTTGGTCCAGCGGTTCCTCGAAGATACGGTGCGCAAAGGCGTCGGCCTCAAGGATACGCGCGGCTGGGATCGCCGAGGACGCACGAAGCGGTATCAATTGCTCGACGAGATCGACGCCACGCTGCTTTCGATGGCGGACGAGCTGCTCGCGACCGAAGTCGGGCGCATCGAGCTGCTGAACAAAGTCGGCGAAATTCGAGGAATGCTGATTAATTTGTTTTTTTAGGAGCGAGCGAGAGTATGCCTTTCCGGGACATCCCCGGCCAAGACCGGGTGAAAGCCCAGCTGCAGACGGCGCTCCGCACCGACGCGTTGTCGCACGCTTATATATTCGAAGGATTGCGCGGCACGGGACGCAGGGCGATGGCGCATGCGCTCGCGCAAGCGCTGCATTGCGTCGAGGGCGGGGAAGAGGCGTGCGGCCAATGCGCGGAATGCCGGAAGATCGACAACGGGAATCACCCCGACGTCATCCGCGTGGACCCGGACGGAGCGACCGTGAAAATCGACCAAGTGCGCGAATTGCAAAAGCAATTTTCTTATAAGGCTTCCGGGGCGAAGCCGAGAATTTATACGATCGATAGCGCCGAGCGGCTCACCCCGCAAGCTTCCAACGCGCTGCTTAAATTTCTTGAGGAGCCGGGCGCAGGGACGTTGGCGGTGCTCATTACGGAGAACGCGCAAGCGTTGCTGCCTACGATTCGATCGCGGGCCCAGCTCCTGAAGTTTCCGCCGCTCCCTCCGGACGCGATGGAAGCGACGCTGCTTGGGGAAGGACACCCGCCGGCATTGGTTCGATGCGCGGTGAGGCTTGCTCCCGGGCTTGATTCGGCGCGCGAGCTTATCCAATTAAATTGGTTTGCGGAAATCCGAAACGCAATGTTACAATTGGCTAAGGAGTCCGCCCGCGGCTTCGCCGCATCCATGCTGGCCGCGCAGGCGGTTGCGGGCAAGGGCGAGACGTCCGAGCATCTGGACATGCTGTTCGATCTTTTCGCGCTCTGGTGCAAAGATATGATCGCGCTGCAACGAAAACAGACCGATACGGTCGTGTGCATAGATCAATTGGAGTTTTATGCGAAGCAGGCGATGTCGAAGCCAACGCGGCATTGGGTGTCCGTGATGGACGAGGCGCTTCGGGCGAAGCGGCGGCTTCGCGGGCACGCGAACCCCCAGCTTGTCCTTGAACGGTTTTTATTCGCGTTGCAAGGAGGGACATGATTGCAAACGTATCAAGTCGTTGGCGTCCGCTTCAAGAAAGCGGGGAAAGTATATTATTTCGACCCGAGCGATTTGCCGGTCGACGATCACGAGAACGTCATCGTCGAGACGGCAAGGGGCGTCGAATACGGCAAAGTCGTTATCGGCCGCAAGACGGTGCGCGAGAACGACGTCGTGCTGCCGCTGAAGCGAGTTATCCGCATCGCGGACCAGAACGACGCGAAGGTCGTTGACGACAACAAGTCCGCGGCGCGGAACGCTTTCGATATTTGCGTGGAGAAAATCAAGGAACACGGCTTGAAAATGAAGCTGGTCGACGTGGAATACACGTTCGATCGCAATAAGGTCATCTTCTATTTCACCGCGGAAGGGCGCGTCGATTTCCGCGAGCTCGTGAAGGATTTGGCCGGCGTGTTCCGCACGCGGATCGAGCTTCGGCAAATCGGCGTTCGCGACGAGGCGAAGCTGCTCGGAGGCTTGGGGCCGTGCGGCAGAATTCTATGTTGCTCGTCGTGGCTCGGCGACTTCGAGCCGGTCTCGATCAAGATGGCCAAGGATCAGAATCTGTCGCTGAATCCGACGAAAATTTCGGGGCTTTGCGGCAGGTTAATGTGTTGCTTAAAGTTCGAGCACGACAATTACGAGAGCGTGAAGCAAGACCTGCCCTCGGTCGGCGCGAGAGTCGTCACGTCGCTGGGATCCGGCATTGTCGTCAGCATCAATCCGTCGACGCGCATGGTCAGCGTGCGGGTGACCGACAACGGCAACAAGGTGAGCGAATTTCCGCTCGACGACGTCGCCGAACAAGAGTAAAGGGTCGCTCTTTCCAGAGGTGGAATGGTGGAAGACAGAAAAGAGCTGTACAACCAAGTGATGCACATGGAGGAATCGTTTTCGAAGCTCGGCGCCGAGTTGACGGGCTTACGCAAGCAAATCGTGCTGCTTCTGGAAGAAAACAAGCGGCTGAGTATAGAAAACCAGCAACTGCGCAACATATTGCGCAAGGAGCATGGGACGGCGGAGACGCCGCCTGCCGCGGCGAAACGAACGTCGTCCGAGCGCGGGGAAGGCCCCGCCGAGCAGCGGGAGTCGGCCGAGACGCCGGGCATCGTCGGGGAAGGGTACGACAACTTGGCCCGCTTGTACCACGAAGGCTTTCATATATGTAACGTCTATTACGGTCATCTTCGTACCGAGGGCGATTGTCTGTTTTGTTTATCATTTTTCAATAAGTAACGACGGAAGAACCGTAGGACGCTTTTTCGGCCCTGCGGTTTTTTGCGATTTCGCCGGGCGTCTCCGGCGCTGCGGGAGTCGGGAGGAACGGATCGATGACGGGGCAAGAGGTGCGGTTGCAGCCGGGAGAACGAGTGGACGATTTATTGACGCAACAGTTGAAAATCATACAAAGCGACGAGGTGTTCAGCTTCTCGCTCGATGCCGTGCTGCTCGCCCGGTTCTGCTCGGTGCCGACGCGGGGCGCGATCGTCGATTTGTGCAGCGGGAACGGCGTCATCCCGTTGCTGCTGACGACGAGGACGAGCGCGAAGATTACCGGCGTGGAAATTCAGCCGCGCCTTGCGGATATGGCGCAGCGGAACGTTTCGCTTAACGGGCTCGAGGACCGGGTACGGATCGAGCTGGCGGATCTGAAGTCGTACCACGAGACGGCCGGCTACGGGGCGTTCGATCTGGTGACCGTCAATCCGCCGTATTTGCCGGCAGCTTCCGGGGACATCAAGGGCAACCCTTATATCGCGGCGGCGCGGCACGAGCTGTTCGCGACGTTGTCCGACGTGGCGGGCGCTTGCGCCAAGCTCGTTAAGTCGGGCGGGAAGGTTGCGATGGTGCACCGGCCGTCGCGGCTCGCCGAGATTATCTCCGAGCTCCGCGCCGTGAAGCTCGAGCCCAAGCGCATCCGCTTCGTGCACCCCAGGCTCGATCAAGAGGCGAATATCGTGCTGGTGGAAGCGATGAAGGACGGAAAGCCGGAGCTGCGCCTGCTGCCGCCGATCGTCGTACATGAGAAGGACGGCGCGTACACGGAGGAGCTTAAGGATATTTTCTATGGAAGGAGGTCGGAGCTGCAGGCATGACGGAACATGCGAAGGAAGAAGCCCGCGTACAGCGCAGCTTTCGGGAGACCGGGCGCATGCCGGCGGGTACGTTATATTTGGTCGGGACGCCGATCGGAAATTTAGAAGATATGACCTACAGAGCAATACATATTTTAAAGGAAGCAACGTGGATCGCGGCGGAGGATACGCGGCAAACCCGGAAGCTGCTGACGCATTTCGACATCCCCGGGAAGCTTGTATCCTATCATGAGCATAATAAACAAAAAAGCGGGGAAGCGTTACTGGACAAGCTGCTGGCGGGCGATTCGGTCGCGTTGGTGAGCGACGCCGGGCTGCCGGCGATCTCCGATCCCGGCGCGGATTTGGCCGCGGCCGCGATCGAACGGGGCGTGCCGGTCGTGCCGGTGCCGGGACCGAACGCGGCGCTCGCTGCATTGATCGCGTCGGGCCTTCCGACGGACGCGTTTACGTTCGTCGGCTTCTTGCCGCGGGAGAAGAAGAAGGCGATGGCGGAGCTGGACAAATGGCGCAGACAGACGTCTACGCTGCTGTTTTACGAAGCGCCGCACCGCGTCGAAGCGACGTTGCGGCTAATGGCGGAAGCGTGGGGCGATCGGCGCTGCACGCTGGCACGCGAGCTGACGAAGCGGTACGAAGAGTTTACGAGGGGCACGTTGTCGAGCTGTCTCGCTCACGTGCAGGCCCACGGTACGATGGGGGAATACGTCCTCGTGGTCGAGGGAGCGTCCGAGGGCGAAATCGCGGCGGACGAGGGAACGCCTTGGTGGACCGAGCTGTCACCCGCCGAGCACGTAGCCGGTTACGAGATGAGGGAAGGGCTCTCTCGCAAGGAAGCATTGAAGCGCGCCGCCGCGGACCGGCAAGTCCCGAAGCGTGAGCTGTACAATGCCATTCATCAGGAACACGGCGAATAAGGCAAAAAAAATTGCCTATGACTCCGGCAGCTTTCGCTGACGGCGTCATAGGCCAATAAGGAGATATAAAAAGGTTAGAATTAACAAGGTCGATAATGCTATTATATACTATCTTTCTTATTTTGTCACAGGGGTTGGCATTTCTTTTAAGCATTCGTTGCAAACAATTTTTCCCTTAAAGTAAGTAACATTGTCGGCGTTGCCGCAGAAGATGCAGGCAGGCTCGTACTTTTTCAACATAATTCTTTCGCCGTCGACATAAATTTCCAAAGCGTCCTTCTCGCCGATCCCAAGCGTACGGCGGAGCTCGATCGGAATCACGACGCGGCCCAGCTCGTCGACCTTGCGTACGATACCTGTTGATTTCATCATATGAATGATTCCTCCTAAGACGTTAATAATATAGTACATTAATAATCGCCATAATTCGACATTATTTTTACTAGTTTCTATGATACCAAGCATTCCCATAATAGTCAACGTAGAATGACGCGTTTATAAATTCCTTTTACATACAGGGTTTTTGGCTATAAAACGTCTTTAATGAACAGTCGGCAGCGAATTACGGAATTCGACAAAACGACATCACATTTGTCGAAGGATGTCGAAATAGTGTCGAAGGGCGGCTGCCCAACACGGAGGTCGAGCGCATATGGCGGTATGGCCGGAGGAGAAGGTATTTAAAGATCCGGTGCACAAGTACATTTATGTGCAGGAGCCGGCGATTTGGGACTTAATCAATACGAAGGAATTTCAGCGGCTGCGGCGCATTCGGCAGTTGGGCGCTTCCTTCTTCACGTTCCATGGCGCGGAGCATAGCCGGTTCTCGCACTCGCTGGGGGTTTATGAAATCGCTCGGAAAATCATTCATCAGTTCGAGCGCAACGGCTTCTCGGATTGGCCTCGAGAGGAGGGGCTGCTCTGCATGTGCGCGGCGCTGCTCCACGATATCGGCCACGGCCCGTTCTCCCACTCGATCGAGACCGTGTTCGGGGAGCACCATGAAGCATGGTCCTGCCGCATCGTGCAAGGCGATACGGAGGTCAACCGGGTGCTGCGGCGCATCGATCCGTCGTTCCCGGACCGCGTCGCGGCCGTCATTTGCAAGACGTATCCGCAGGAGATCGTGGTATCCCTCGTCTCGAGCCAGCTCGATGCCGACCGGATGGATTACTTGCTGCGGGATGCGTATTGCACCGGGGTCAATTACGGAATGTACGATCTCGAGCGCATCTTGAGGGTCATCCGGCCCCATCGGGGCGACATCGTCGTAAAGGAGAGCGGCATGCACGCCGTAGAGGATTACTTGACCTCCCGCTACCAAATGTACTGGCAAGTGTATTTTCACCCGGTCACGCGAAGCTCGGAGATCGTGCTCCGCAACATCTTCGCGAGGGCGAAGGCGATATATGACGCCGGAGACGGGGAGACGCTCCCGTTTCTCCCGGAGCCGCTGCGCCGGCTGTTCGAGGGCCGTCTTGACGTGGAGCATTACTTGGCGCTCGACGAGGCGCTCGTGCAAGCGGCGTTCTCGCTGTGGGCGAACGGCAAAGACGAAATTTTGTCCGACCTATGCAAGCGGTTTTTGCATCGCAAGCTGTTCCAATACGCGACGCCGACCCGGATGGACGAAGCGCTGCTGGAACGGCTGCGCGAGTCGATCCGCCGCGAAGGGTATGATCCGGATTACTACTTGCAGGTCGATTTTCCGAAGGATCTGTCGTACGATGTCTATCGGTCGGGGGCCGCATCCCGCAAAAAACCGATTTATTTGTTGAAGCATGACGGCGGCTTGACGGAAATCAGCGAAGTATCGGATATCGTCCGATCGATCAGCGGCACGCAGTACGGGAGACATCGCATTTACGTGCCCGAACGTATTTTGGAGCCGGGCAATCCGTATATTACTGCGGAAACGGCGGAATGGCTGAAGGGAGAATAAGCGGCATGTTTATTACGGATACGCATACGCATTTGGACCATAAATCGTTCGACGGGGAGCGGGACGACATCGTACGCCGGGCGAGAGAAGCGGGCGTCGAGCGCATCATCAATATCGGCTGCAATCGGGAATCGATACCGACGACGTTGGCGCTCGCGGACGCATACGATTGCGTCGAGGCGGTCGTCGGCTGGCATCCGCAGGACGCCATCGATTTTCGAGCGGAGGACCTCGATTATATCGAGGAGCTGGCGCGAACCCATCCCAAGGTGGTGGCCATCGGGGAGATGGGTCTGGACTATTACTGGGACACGTCCCCGAAAGACGTCCAGCATCGCGTGTTTCGCGAGCAAATTCGGCTGGCGCGCAAGCTCGGCATGCCGATCGTCATCCACAACCGGGACGCCCATGCCGACGTCGTCGCCATATTGCGCGAGGAGAAGGCATATGATGTAGGGGGCGTCATGCATTGTTTTTCCGGCAGCTGGGAAACCGCGAGGCTGTGTCTCGACATGAATTTCTATTTGTCGTTCGGAGGCCCGATCACATTCAAAAACGCGAAACAGCCGAAGGAGGTGTTGGCCAACGCGCCGATCGACCGCGTGCTCGTAGAAACCGACGCGCCTTATTTGACCCCGCATCCCTACCGGGGAAAGCGGAATGAAACCGGCTACGTCCGGTTGGTCGCGGAGGCCGCTGCCGAGATCAAGGGTATGTCTTTAGAGGATTTTGCGGCGCAAACGTCGGCGAACGCGGCGGCGTTATTTCGTTCGAAACAAGAAAGTCGGAGATAAAACGAAACAATGGGGGAAATTGCCGGTTGCGCGAAGGGTTCCTTCGGGTTCTCGGTTGATTTCCCTCCGATTTCGCCGATTTCCTCCGATTTCGGGGGTTCGATCCCTCTTTACAACGATGGCTTGCTCCCATTATGATACTTATCAGACACCGAATGAAATAAGATTTGCAACATATTTCCAGTATCGCTGAGTTTCCTGATACGCGCTCCTCTTGCTGCGCGTATCGCTCGGGGAAACGGGGGAACCGCAACGGACGCTTCCGCCAGGAATCGTCTAGGGGTGAATTTTCGGCAAGGGCGTCCATTGTACGTGCGCCTGCGACGAGATAGGGCCACTCTCCGGTCCGAATCCGACAGCTAACCTCGTAAGCGTTACGAGAGAGGTAATCGTCCGTGCTGCTGCCAGCACCTTTTCGACATTCGAGAAGCCGCGAACGAGCCCTCTTCGTCCGGCTTTTTTGCGTTTCGAAGACGGTTACCTCACACTACGAATATAGTCGCGTCGAACCTTTGCACCTGAGAAACAACTCACGTACAAGGCGGGACTATGTAAGGAGGACTATAGGCAATGGGACAAATTCCTGTTCAGGAAGCCCATGAGGAAAGTCTGTCCGACAAGTCTTACGCATGGCGATGGGCCCGTGCTCATAAGAAGTTACTATTGTCGGTCGTCGCAGCTACGGTTGCGGCGGTGGGTCTGTTTTCCACGATGGTGTACGGCACGCAGATGAAGCGCGTCGCCATTATCGCGGACGGGGCGACGATCGAGGTCGTTACGACGGCGTCGACCGTTGCGGATGTTTTGAAAGAACAAAGGGTTCAGGTCGGAACGCATGACGAGTTATCTCTGTCGCCGACGGCGGAGTTGAAGCACGGGGCCGCGATACAAATCGAAAGAGCGTTCCCGGTGCGCATTACGTCGGACGGTAAGACAGCAGAAGTATACACGACCGCCGCAGGCGTCGAAGACGTACTGAAGAAGGCGGGCATTCAGCTTGGACCGCTCGATAAGATCGAGCCTGCGCTCACCCAGCGCCTTACGGCGTCCGCGGACGTCAAGATCGTTCGCGTACAGCGCGTCGTCGAAGAGACGGAGCACGCCTTGCCGTTCGAAACGGTAAAGCAGGCGGATAAGACGTTGCCGAAGGGGAAAGAGAAAGTCGTTCAAGAAGGTCAAGAGGGCGTTTTGGTCAAGCAAATCGAGAAAATATACGAAGACGGCGTGCTCGTTTCCGAGCAGGTGCTGGCGCGTACGGTCGAGCAGGAGAGCTTGGCGAAGATCGTAGCGGTCGGCACGAAGGTCGAGCCGAAGCCGGTCTCGAACGCCGTCGCCGTCCTAGCGGCGGAGACGCAGCAAATCACGCTCGACGGGATGACGTTCGGCGTGAAGGGCGTGCTGAAGAACGTTACGTTAACCGCATATTCCGCAGATTTCGCGTCGACCGGCAAAAATAAGGGAGACAAGGGATATGGCATTACCGCTTCCGGCACGACCGTACAGGAAGGCCGTACGATCGCGGTCGATACGAGCGTCATCCCGATGGGATGGTGGGTTTATATCGACGGCATCGGCTTCCGTCGCGCGGAGGATAAGGGAAGCGCCGTGAAGGGCAAGAAGATCGACGTCTATTTCGACAGCGAGTCGTACGCCCAGAAGTTCGGCACGAAGAAAGGATACACAGTTTACGTGATCGGTCCGAAGAAGCCGGTCACGAACTGACGGAGAGCAACGAAATACGGCAGTCATTCGGTTATGGGTCGCTTCGGCGGCCCTTTTTCTTTTGCGCGAAGAAGGGTACAATACCAGTACATCGTACAAGGGGCGGGAGCATGATCAAAGAAGTGATCGTTGTAGAAGGGAAACACGATACGACGGCCGTGAAGCGCGCCGTGGAGGCCGACACGATCGAAACCGGGGGCTCGGCCGTCGGGAAGGACGTGCTGGCTCGCATCGAGCTGGCGCAGCGCAAGCGTGGCGTCATTATTTTAACGGATCCGGATCATGCGGGGGAACGCATTCGCGCGCTCGTATCGAGCCGGGTGCCGGGCTGCAAGCACGCGTTCCTGTCCCAGGAGGAGGCGACGCTCGCGGACGATATCGGGATCGAGAACGCAAAGCCGGAAGCGATTCGGCAAGCGCTCGCGTCCGTCCGGACGGAGGCGGCCGTCATGGGCACCGACTTCGGTTGGCCGGAGCTGTACGCCGCAGGGTTGGCCGGCACGGACGGATCCGCCCGTCGGCGGCTCCGGGTCGGACGCAAGCTGCGAATCGGGTATGCGAACGCCAAGACGTTCCTCAAGCGCTGCGCGATGTTCGGCATTACGCGCAGAGAGGTAGAGGCGGCGCTGGCGGCTTGCGATACGGCGGACGCCGCCGAAGGACGGCTCGGGCCGCGAGCGGGGGAGGTGCAGGGCGCATGACGGAGCGAACGTTGCCGCACGGACGGGAGCAGGCCGAGGGCATCGGCACGCCGCGGAAGACGAAGGAGCTGCTGCAAAAGCACGGATTCTCGTTCAAGAAGAGCTTGGGGCAAAACTTCCTGATCGACGCGAACATCTTGCGGAACATCGCGGAAGCGGCGGAGCTCGGTCCGAAGAAAGGCGCGCTCGAAATCGGGCCCGGCATCGGCGCGCTCACCGAGAAGCTGGCCGAACGAAGCGGCCGCGTCGTCGCGATCGAAATCGACCAACGGCTGCTGCCGATGCTGGAGGAGTCGCTGGCCGACTATCCGAATGTGTCGATCGTCCATGGAGACGTGCTGAAGGTAGATTTGCGGGCGTTGTTTCGGGAGCGCTTCGCGGGCCTCGAGGGCGTCTCCGTCGTGGCGAACCTGCCGTATTACATTACGACCCCGATCGTCATGCGGCTGCTGGAGGAGCGGCTGCCGGTCGAGTCGATCGTCGTGATGATCCAGAAGGAGGTCGCCGATCGGTTTTCCGCTGCGCCGGGCTCGAAGGATTACGGCAGCCTCTCGGTCGCCGTGCAATATTACGCCGTGCCCGATATCGTCGCGAAGGTGCCCCGCACGGTGTTCATTCCGCAGCCGAACGTCGATTCGTCCGTCGTGCGCCTCAAGATGCGGGAGAAGCCGCCCGTACAGGTCTACGACGAGGCGCGCTTCTTCGAGGTCGTGCAGGCGGCGTTCGTACAGCGCCGCAAGACGCTGCTCAACAACCTGCAGCAGCGGTTTTTTCCGACCGCGGGCGGCAAGGAAGAGTGCCGCGCGTTCCTCGAGGGGTGCGGCATCGCGCCGGAGCGGCGCGGGGAGACGCTGACGCTCGCGGAATTCGCGATAATCGCCAACGCGCTCGGCGCGCGGCCTCTTCCAAGCGCCTAAGCGCCTAAGATGACGAAGGCCCATGATCCCGCACACCATTCGCCTACGCGCGCCATAGGATAGCGTAGGAGGGATGGAACATGAAAATTGGCGACTACGTCGTCCGCAAATCGTACGGCGGGGACGTCTTGTTTTGCATCCAAGAGATTCGGGAGCGACAAGCGATCCTGAAGGGCGTGTGGTATCGGCTGTTGGCCGACGCGCCGCTGGACGATCTGGAAGCGGCGGCGGAGCCGATGGAGGAAGACACCAGGGGGGGATCCCTCTTCAAGCCGCATCGGCTGCGGATTGCCGGCATGAAACGGGCGGCCGAGCCGTACTTCGACGTGCCGGGCAAAATTTTGCACTTGGACGGAGACCGGGCGTATTTGAAAAAGAGCATCGCCGTATATAACGATCTGCATATTCCGGCGGAAGGATACCATATGCGCGAGGCGGACATGGCCGACGCGCTGCGGCAGCTGCTGCCGATGAGCCAGCCGGATATCGTCGTCATCACGGGACACGACGCGATTCTTAAGCACCGGTTCGACGGCGACAAACAAAATATTCGGAATTACAAAAACTCCATGCATTTCGTGCAGGCGGTGCGGGTCGCTCGCGCCTACGAGCGGAATCGGGACAGCTTGACGGTCGTGGCGGGCGCGTGCCAATCGCATTTCGAAGCGCTGCTGCAAGCGGGCGCGAATTTCGCGAGCTCGCCGTCCCGCATTTTGATTCACGCGCTGGACCCGGTGTACATCGCGGCGAAAGCGGCATACACGCCCGTCGCGGAAACCGTGAACATCTACGACGTCATTACCCATACCGTCAGCGGCCTCAAAGGGCTTGGCGGCATCGAGACGAAGGGCAATTTCCGGATGGGGTTGCCGCGCATCGGGACGGAAAATTAAATTTTTTTGCTTCTTTTCGTTGACAATTCGTAAATTCGATTGATATAATATTCGTCCATTTGACACGAGCCCCCTCTTTCGGTTATAATACCTAAGGAAAGAGGTGGTAGTTGACAATGGCCAAGAATGCGCTGTTGGAAATCAAGAAGAGCTTGGAAGCTCACGTCGGCCAACAAATCACGCTCCGCGCGAACGGCGGCCGCCGCAAAACGATCGAACGCACCGGTGTTTTGGACGAAACCTACCCTTCCGTGTTCATTGTCAAGCTAGACCAGGAGCAGCACGCTTTCAAACGAGTTTCGTACAGTTACGCCGATATATTGACGGAAACCGTCGAAGTCACCGTGCGAGGCGACAACGACGGACAAGTTCGAATCGCTCACATCCAAGCTTAACTTACCGCCTAGAATAGCGATAGTTCATATGGAACGGCAAGCCCGGATATCCGGCGCTTGCCGTTTTTTCGTTCCCGGAAATTGTCCCCACGCCGCGGGCCGCATGCGGCGTACCCCCCCGATACATACTATCCGTAACGCAGGCTCGGAAGGGTCAAATCATTCAAGGAGGTGTACAGGATGGCGCGCAAACGCAAAGGAGTCATGTCGGAAGAGCTGAAATACGAGCTGGCGAAAGACCTCGGGTTCTACGACACCGTACAGAAAGAAGGCTGGGGCGGCATTCGGGCGAAGGACGCCGGAAATATGGTCAAGCGGGCGCTTCAGATCGCAGAGAAGACATTGGCGGAGCAGGCGGGGCAAGCGCAGCCGACGCGGCCGGCCGGCGCGGCGGCGCCTGCGTCCGGTTACCGCGGGGCGCCGGTAAGCGCGGCGGCGGTCCCGGTCGGCGCGACGGCGGTCGCTGCGCCGGCGAGAGGCGCGGCGTTCGTCGGGGCGAGCGCCGTCCCGACGCAGGGACGTTATCGTTCGTAACCGCACAAGTTTGCAGAGGCGTCGGCAGAAGGAGCCGCGGCGAAAGCCGCGGCTCCTTTTTCGCATCCCTCGCAATGTGGTACACTATGGCAATGGATGCAGACGCGAAAGGCGGTGACGGTGCGAACGTGAAGGTATACGAGAAGGCGCCCGCCAAAATCAATTTATCTCTCGACGTGCTTCGTAAGCGCGAGGACGGCTACCACGAGGTCGAGATGATCATGACGATGGTCGACTTGGCCGATCGTTTGGAGATGGAGGAGCTGCCGCGGGATACGATCATCATTTCGAGCCAGGCGGGGTATATTCCGCTCGACGAGAAAAATTTGGCGTTCCAAGCCGCGAAGCTGATTAAAGAGCGATACGGCGTGAGGAAGGGCGTATATATCCACTTGGATAAGCGAATTCCGGTGTCGGCGGGACTCGCCGGGGGAAGCACCGACGCGGCCGCGACGCTGCGCGGGCTGAACCGGCTTTGGAAGCTGAACATCCCCGCGGAGGAGCTGAGAAAGCTAGGGGAAGAGCTCGGATCGGACGTGCCCTTCTGCGTCACGGGAGGCACGGCGATCGCCCGCGGTCGGGGCGAACGGTTGACGCCGATCGGATCCCCGCCGCCGTGCTGGGTCGTATTGGTCAAGCCGCCGATCAACGTGTCGACGGCAGACGTCTACGGGCGATTCCGGGTCGACCGGATTCGGCATCGGCCGCAGACGGACGCCATGCTGCGGGCGATCGAAGAGGGGGACTTCCCCAGGCTCTGCGGGGCGCTCGGGAACGTGCTGGAGGAAGTGACGATCCCGATGCATCCCGAAGTGCGGAACATCAAGGAGTCGATGCTTCGCTTGGGCGCGGACGGCGCGCTCATGTCGGGCAGCGGGCCGACCGTGTTCGCCCTCGTGCAGCGCGAATCGAAGCTGGCCCGCATTTACAACGGGCTGCGAGGCTTCTGTCGGGAAGTTCACGTGGTGCGTCTTCTCTCGACACCTCTTGTACAAACACGGACATAAGTGGTATATTTTCAGTATAATGTTCGGAAATGGAACGTTTTCTGGAAATGAAGAGGGGGCAATGGGGTGAAAAAGTTGAAAAGAAGCGCTCGTCTCGTCGAGATGACGCAGTATTTGCTGGCGAAGCCTCATGTCATCGTACCCCTGACCATGTTTGCGGATCGCTACGCGTCGGCCAAGTCGTCGATCAGCGAGGATCTCACGATCATTAAAGAGGTGTTCGAGTCGGAAGGCATCGGCGAGCTCCATACGCTCGCAGGCGCCGCCGGCGGGGTGAAATTCGTTCCGAAGATGTCGCGCGCCGGGGCGCTTCAGCTCGTCAACGGCGTTTGCCGTCTGTTAGAGCAACCGGAACGACTGTTGCCCGGCGGGTATTTGTATATGTCCGACATTTTGGGACAGCCCGCCATTATGAACGAGATCGGACGCACGTTCGCGTCCGTCTTCGCGGACAAGCCCATCGACGTCGTCATGACGGTCGAGACGAAGGGCATCCCGCTCGCGTACGCCACGGCGGCTCATCTGAATTTGCCCGTCGTCATCGTGCGGCGGGACCCGAAGGTGACGGAGGGCTCCTCCGTCAGCATCAACTACGTCTCGGGCTCCAATAAGCGCATTCATACGATGACGCTCGCGCGGCGCGCGCTCAAGTCGAAGGCGAACGTGCTGATCGTGGACGATTTCATGCGCGCGGGCGGCACGGCGAGAGGCATGATGGATTTGCTTCAAGAATTCGAAGCGACCGTGCAGGGGGTCGGCGTCTTGGTCGAAGCGGGCGGCGTCGACGAGGAAGAGCTGCTGGTGGAGGATTACGTTTCCTTGGCGCGGCTCGCGTACGTCGATCCGAAGACGCGCGAAATTCGCATGGCGCCAGGCAATTATTTCGAGGAGGATACGACACGATGAATCCAACCGTAATTTCGACGGACGGGGCGCCGGCGGCGATCGGCCCTTACGTGCAGGCGATGCGCGTCGGCGGTTTCGTCTTTACTTCCGGTCAAATTCCGCTGAAGCCCGACGGCACGATGGTCGAGGGCGGCGTAGCGGAACAGACGCGGCAGGTGATGGAAAACTTGAAGGCCGTCGCGGCCGCGGCCGGCGTCACGCTGGCGCAAACCGTCAAGGCGACCGTCTTTCTGAAGGACATGAACTCCTTCGCGGAATTCAACGCCGTCTTCGAAGAGATGTTCGAAGGTCATAAGCCGGCGCGGTCGACCGTGGAGGTGGCGCGGCTCCCGAAGGACGCGCAAGTCGAGATCGAGCTCATCCTCGCGGTCGATGCATAAGCTTTCTGAATATTTATAAAAAAAAGTGTGCGAGTCTCAAGAAATAGGAAGGAATTTGGAATTGTTTGTGGAATATTACACCAAGTCCTTGTTTTCGATACTGATAAGGTGGTGACCAAGCAGTGCAAATTACCGATGTGAGACTCCGCCGCGTGAATTCGGAAGGCCGTATGAAAGCGATCGCATCCATTACAATCGACAACGAATTCGTCGTTCACGACATCCGGGTCATTGACGGAAACAACGGCATGTTCGTAGCAATGCCGAGCAAGCGGACGCCCGACGGCGAGTTCCGCGACATCGCTCACCCGATCTCGTCGACCACTCGGGAGAAGATCCAAGCAGCCGTTCTGGCGGAATACGACCGCGCGGCGTCCGACGAAGAAGACGTAATCGAAGAAGGAGCGTAAATAATGGATGCGACGAGAGAGCCTGCGGGCTCTCTCTTTTCTTTTCGTCGAAAGTGAGATATGATTTCATGTGGGAAAAAGCGACCCTCGGCCAAGCGGAACGGCCGATTCGGAAGGGGGCTTCTGCATGAACGCGAACACGAACGTCATGGGAATCGTATTGGCGGCTGGTCTTGGCAAACGAATGAAGTCTAAATTACATAAAGTGCTGCACCCGGTCTGCGGCAAGCCGATGCTCGAGCACGTCCTCGACGCGCTCGACGCGGCGGGCGTCGGCCGCAAAGTCGTCGTCGTCGGCCACGGCGCCGACGCGGTGCGCGGCGCGCTCGGCGGCCGCGTCGAGTACGCGCTGCAAGCGGAGCAGCTCGGCACCGGGCATGCGGTGCGCGTCGCGGAGCCGCTGCTCGGCGCCGAAGACGGCGTGACGATCGTCGTCTACGGCGATACGCCGCTGCTGACGGCGCAGTCGCTCGAGGGCATGCTTCGCCTGCAGCGCGAGTCCGGCGCGGCGGCGACGCTGCTCACGGCCGCGTTCGACGATCCGACCGGCCTCGGCCGCATCGTGCGCGGCGCGGACGGCGGCATCGAGCGCATCGTCGAGGAGAAGGATTGCGACGCGAACGAGCGCGCCATTCGCGAGATCAACGCAGGCGCCTATTGCTTCGATAACAAGAAGCTGTTCGAGGCGCTCGCGCAGGTGAAGAACGACAACAAGCAGGGCGAATACTATTTAACGGACGTCATCGGCATCTTTCGCGCCGCAGGTCTCGCCGTACAAGGCTACTGCACCGCGGATGCGGACGAAGCGTTCGGCGTCAACGACCGCGTCGCGCTGGCGGAGGCGGAGCGGCTCATGCGCGCGCGCATCAACCGCGCGCATCTGCTGGGCGGCGTGACGATCGTCGATCCGGCCGCGACGTACATCGACGCGGGCGTAACGATCGGCGCCGATACGGTCGTCTATCCCGGCACGACGCTGCGGGGGGCGACGCATATCGGGGAAGGCTGCGCGATCGGGCCGAACACCGACATTTTGAACTCGACCGTCGCGGACGAGGCGGTCGTGAAGCACTCGGTGCTCGACAAGGCGGTCGTCGGCCCGCGCACGACGGTCGGGCCGTTCGCGAATCTGCGCCCGGGCACGCGCCTCGGCAGCGACGTGAAGATCGGCGATTTCGTCGAGATTAAGAGCGCTACGATCGACGACCGCTCCAAGGTGTCGCATCTCGCGTACGTCGGCGACGCCCGCGTCGGCAAAGACGTGAACATCGGCTGCGGCGTCATTACGGTCAACTACGACGGCTTCTCCAAATTCGAGACGGTCATCGAGGACGAGGCGTTCGTCGGCAGCAACGTGAATTTGGTCGCGCCGGTGAAGATCGGCAAGGGCGCGTTCGTCGTCGCCGGCTCCACGATCACGCAGGACGTCGGAGAAGACGACTTCGCCATCGCCCGCGAGCGGCAGACGACCAAGAAGGGCTACGCAAAGACGCTGAAGGCGCGCCTGAAGGCGCAAAAAAATAGATAGGTCGGTACGCGCCGCGCAGGCGGCGGGGAGGAACCATTTTCTGGAGGAGAATGTTTGCATGTCTTACCGGGATCCGAAGCTGAAGGTGTTCACGTGCAATTCGAACCCGCGGCTGGCGCAGGAAATCGCAGAATATATCGGCATACCGCTCGGCGTCTCGCAGACGATCCGCTTCAGCGACGGGGAGATCCAAACCCGGATCGACGAGAGCGTGCGCGGCAGCGACGTCTACGTCATTCAATCGACCTGCGCGCCGGTCAACGAGCATCTGATGGAGCTGCTCGTCATGGTGGACGCGCTGAAGCGGGCGTCCGCGAAGAGCATCAACGTCGTCATTCCGTATTACGGGTACGCTCGGCAGGACCGTAAAGCCCGCTCCCGCGATCCGATCACCGCGAAGCTCGTCGCGAATTTGATCGAGACGGCCGGCGCGCACCGCGTCATCTCGATGGATTTGCACGCGACGCAAATTCAAGGCTTCTTCGACATCCCGGTCGATCACCTGCTGGGGGTTCCGATCCTTGGCGCTTACTTCAAGGAGAAGAACCTGCAGGACATCGTCGTCGTCTCGCCCGACCACGGCGGCGTCGTGCGCGCCCGCAAGCTGGCGGATTACCTGAACGTGCCGCTCGCGATTATCGACAAGCGCCGTCCGGAGCCGAACGTCGCGGAGGTCATGAACATCATCGGCGAGGTGAAGGGCAAGACCGCGATCGTCATCGACGACATTATCGATACGGCGGGCACGATCATGCTCGGCGCGAACGCGCTCATTAAGGAAGGCGTCAAGGAAGTGTACGCCTGCTGCACGCACGCGGTGTTGTCGGGCCCGGCGATGGAGCGGCTCGAGCAATCGGCGATCCGGGAAGTCGTCATTACGAATACGATTCCGGTGACGCATCCGAAGCCGTGCACGAAGCTGAAGACGTTGTCCGTCGCGCCGCTGATGGGCGAGGCGATCATCCGCGTGCACGAGGAGCTGTCCATCAGCAAGCTGTTCGAAGACTAAGATTGAGCCGTTCGCGGTTAATTCCGGCCTCCGGCGGGAACATTAGGTACTAGGTATTCTAGTATCTAAGCGTCCACAGGAGGTTTTTTTCATGTTGAACGACACGTTGGTCTCCGTGCTGGCCCGCGCCGCCGAGACGAAGTCGGATCGCCGCACGAACCGCGAAAGCGGGAAAATTCCCGGGGTCGTCTACGGGAAGAAGGTGGCGCCGGAGTCGATTTATATCGAAGAGAAGTTGCTGCATACGTTGATTCGCTCCGGCGCGGCCGCGGGCGCGATCGTACGGCTGCAGGTGCCGAATCATGGCGAGCAGCCGGTCATGATCGGCGAAATTCAGCGGGATAAGGTGCTGGGCCGCATTCTGCACGTCGACTTCCACCAGATCGACATGAACGAGCCGGTGAAGGCGACGGTGCGCGTCGAGCTGACGGGCGACGCGCAGGGCGTGCGCGAGGGCGGCATTCTGCAGGTGATGAACGCGACGGTCGACGTCCGCTGCATCGCGAGCGCGATCCCGGCCGCGATCGAAGCGGACGTGAGCGGCTTGCAGGTCGGCGAGCACCTGTACGTGCGCGATTTACGCGTGCCGGCCGGCGTCGAAATTCGAAGCGACGAGAACGACATCGTCGCGACGGTGCTCGCGCCGCAGAAGGAGCTGCCGGAGGCGAGCGACGCCATTCGCGACGAGACGGTCGCCGAGCATACGGAGGAACGCGTCGAGGAAGCGCAGGCGGAACAGGCGCAACGATAGAGCTATTGGGCAACGACAGGCTGCCGTCCGAGGTCGAATTTCGACCGCGGGCGGCTTTTTCCTTTTCCCTAGAACGGGTATAATAGGCAACGGAAGCTGCAAGGCATACGGGAAGGCGGTGCGATACGGGCATGAAATGGTTTGTCGGGCTCGGCAATCCGGGCAGGGAATACGAAGATACGCGGCATAATATCGGTTGGATGGCGCTGGACGAGGTCGCCCGCCGGTGGGGCGTCGCGACGGCGAAGGCGCAATGCAAGGGCCTCGTCGCCGAAGCGCGGGTCGGCGGGGACAAGGCGTACCTCGTCAAGCCGATGACGTACATGAATTTATCCGGGGAATGCGTCCGGGCGTTCCTCGATTTTTATAAACCCGACCCGGCCGACTTGATCGTCGTCTACGACGATATGGACACGGAGCTCGGCGCGGTCCGGCTGCGCATGAAGGGCAGTCCGGGCGGGCACAACGGCATCAAGTCGATCATCGCGCACCTCGGCACCGATCAGTTCCATCGCATTCGAATGGGCATCTCCCGGCCGGCGCCGGGAACGAACATCTCCAATTACGTGCTGTCGACGTTCCGCAAGGAAGAGCGCGAGGCGCTCGCGGCGACGGTTCGGAAGGCCGCCGACGCGATGGAATATTGCTTGACCGAGCCGTTCGAGAAGGCGATGGCGAAATTTAACGGCGCCTAACGAATGGAACCGGTCCTCCCGTGGCGATACTAGGAAAGCAGGAACAGCCTGGGAGGTGGAGTAACGTGTCGATTCGATACGTCTGCAAACATTGCCGCATGCCGCTCGGAGAAATTTCCGGGGAGGGCGTCACGGAGGCTCGGCTCGGGTTCCATTTCTTGACCCCCGAGGAGCGCAACGATATAATTACGTATGATTCGAACGGCGGCGTGACCGTCAAATTGGTATGCGATTATTGCCGCGAGGCGCTCGAGTCTCATCCCGAGCTCTCGTTGGTATCCAGCCCGCTGCAATGACCGAAGCCGGTCGAGCGCGACGCGGAGCGGGAGGAACGGCCTTGGCTTGTCAGCCTAGGCTTCTTTTGGTTTGCGGAAACGAGGTGGCCTAATCTCGATATGAGACGATTATTAGAAACCCTAGCGACGGATCCGGACATCGTCTCGGTGACGGGCGGGATCCGCTCGGGGATGAAAGAACAATTGGTGTCCGGCCTTGCCGGATCGGCTAGAAGCGTATTTATCGCGGCGTTGCATGCGGAGCTGCAGCGCCCGATCGTCGTTATGACGCACAATATGTTTTCGGCCCAAAAGTTGATAGAGGATTTGGAAGAATGCTTGCCCCGCGGCGAGCTGTTATCGTACCCCGCCAACGAATCGATCGCGACGGAGGCGGCCGTCTCCAGCCCCGAGCTCGTTTCGCAGCGCATCGACGCGTTATCGCGCCTGGCGAACGGCTTCCGGGGCGTCTTAGTCGTGCCGTTCGCCGGCGTGCGGCGGCTTGTGCCGCCGAAGGAGACGTTCCGCGGGGCCGCGGTGACGGTCGCCGTCGGCGAGACGCTGCCGATGGACGGCTTCCTCGCCCGGCTCGCCGAGCTCGGGTACGAGCGGGTCGAGCGGGCGGAAAGCCGCGGCGACATGAGCGCGCGGGGCGGCATCGTCGACGTCTACCCGCCGAAGAACGTGCCGGAGGCGGCGGCGCTCGGCATCGAAGGCGATCTCGCCGTGCGGATCGAATGGTTCGACGACGAGATCGACTCGATTCGGCTGTTCGACCCGGTCGATCAACGGTCGAAGGAGAAGCTGGAGCGCGCGACGCTGCCGCCGAGCCGCGAGCTGTTCGCCGACGGGCGGCGGTTCGCGAACGCGGCGCAAACCGCGTCCGAGCTGCTCGAGAAGCAGCTGGAGCGGACGCAGGACCGCGCCGTCAAGGAGAAGCTGCGCGAGGAAATCGGCGGCGATCTCGTCAAGCTGCGGGAAGGCGCGTACTTTACGGGCATTTATAAATACGTAGCGCTGTTGTACCCCGAGCGGGAGACGCTGCTCGACTACTTGCCGAAGGACGCGGTGTTGTTCGTCGACGAGCCGAATCGGCTGCTCGAGACGGCGAAGCAGCTCGAACGCGACGAGGCGGAATGGACGACGCACCTGCTGCAGGAGGGAAAGACGATTCCGGCCTTCGCGCTGTCGAAGAGCTACGAGTCGCTGTTCTTCCACAAGCCGTTCCAAACCGTCTATTTGTCGTTGTTTCTGCGGCAAATTCCGAATACGCAGCCGCAAAACATCGTGAACGTCATCTGCCGCGCGATGCAGCAATTCCACGGCCAGATGAACGTGCTGAAGACGGAGGTCGAGCGGTGGACCAAGGCGAAATCGACCGTCATGATGCTGGCCGGCAGCAAGGAGCGGCTCGAGCGGATGCGGCGGGTGCTGGCGGACTACGGCATTCCGGAGCAGACGATGATCGAGGGCAACCTGCAGAGCGGCTTCGAGCTGCCGTCGATCCATCTCGTCGTCGTGACCGAAGGCGAGATGTTCAGCGCGAAGCAGCGGAAGGCGCGCAAGGTCGAACGCAAGCTCGAAAACGCGGAGCGGATCAAGAGCTATACGGAGCTCAAGGTCGGCGATTACGTCGTGCACGTCAACCACGGCATCGGCCAATACGTCGGCATCGGCACGATCGAGATCGACGGCGTCCACAAGGACTACCTGCACATCATGTACGCGGGCGGCGACAAGCTGTCCGTGCCGATCGAGCAGATCGACATGGTGCAGAAGTATATCGGCGCGGATGAAGGCAAGGAGCCGAAAATTTACAAACTGGGCGGCACCGATTGGACGAAGGCGAAGACGAAGGCGCGCTCCGCGGTCAAGGATATCGCCGACGAGCTGATCAAGCTGTACGCGGCGAGGCAGGCGGCGCCCGGGCATGCCTTCAACCCGGATACGCCGTACCAGCAAGAGTTCGAAGCGATGTTCCCGTACGACGAGACGACGGACCAGCTGCGGGCGATCCAAGAAATCAAAAGCGACATGGAGCGCCCGCAGCCGATGGACCGGCTGCTGTGCGGCGACGTCGGCTACGGGAAAACCGAGGTCGCGATTCGCGCGGCGTTCAAGGCGGCGATGGACGGCAAGCAGGTCGCCGTGCTCGTGCCGACCACCATTCTCGCGCAGCAGCATTACGAGACGTTCCGGGAGCGGTTCGGCGGCTTCCCGTTCAACATCGGCGTGCTCAGCCGCTTCCGCTCCAAGAAGGAGCAGACCGAGACGATCAAAGGGGTGGCGAACGGCACCGTCGACGTCGTCATCGGCACGCATCGGATCTTGTCGCAGGACGTAAAATTCAAAGACCTCGGCCTGCTCATCATCGACGAGGAGCAGCGGTTCGGCGTCACGCATAAGGAGAAGCTGAAGAAGCTGCGGCTGAACGTCGACGTGTTGACGCTGACGGCGACGCCGATCCCGCGCACGCTGCATATGTCGATGCTCGGCGTCCGCGACCTGTCCGTCATCGAAACGCCGCCGGAAAACCGCTTCCCGGTGCAGACGTACGTCGTGGAATACAGCGGGGCGCTCGTGCGGGACGCGATTGAGCGGGAGCTCGCCCGCGACGGGCAGGTGTACTACCTGTACAACCGGGTGCAGGGCATCCAGCAGATGGCGGAGCAAATTCACGCCCTCGTGCCGGAGGCGCGCGTCGCCGCGGCGCACGGGCAAATGTCGGAGCAGGAGCTGGAGAAGACGATTCTCGACTTCCTGGACGGCGAATACGACGTGCTCGTCAGCACGTCGATCATCGAGACCGGGGTCGATATCCCGAACGTCAACACGCTCATCGTGCATGACGCCGACAAAATGGGGCTGTCGCAGCTGTACCAGCTCCGCGGCCGCGTCGGACGCTCGAATCGGATCGCGTACGCGTACTTTACGTATCAGCGCGATAAGGTGCTCAACGAGGTGGCGGAGAAGCGGCTGCAGGCGATCAAAGAATTTACGGAGCTCGGCTCGGGCTTCAAAATCGCGATGCGCGACCTTGCCATCCGCGGCGCCGGGAACCTGCTCGGCGGCGAGCAGCACGGCTTCATCGCCTCGGTCGGCTTCGACCTGTACTCGCAAATGCTCGCCGAGGAAATCGAGCAGCGCAAGACGGCGCTCGACGCCGAAGCGGCCGGCGAAGGCGTCGACCCCGCGCAAGCGGCGGCGGCGCGGCGCCCGAAGCCGGTCAACACGCAAATCGATCTGACGCTGGACGCTTATTTGCCCGGCGAGTATATTTACGACAGCGCGCAGAAGATCGAAATTTACAAGAAGGTCGCCGCCCTGCGCAGCTTCGAGGAGGAGAACGAGCTCGCCGACGAGCTCACCGACCGATTCGGGGACATGCCCGAGCCGGTGCAGACGCTGCTCGCCGTGGCGCGGCTTAAAATTTACGGCGCCGCGTACGGCATCCAGACGATCTCCGCCAAGGGCGACGACCTCGTCCTGACGTTCGCCCCGGAACAGAACGAGCGGATCGACGGGCAGAAGCTGTTTGCCCTGAGCAACCGGTTCGAGCGCAAGCTGAAGCTCGTGCCGGGCAAACAAATCGTGATGCACCTCAATCGCAAAGGGCTGTCCATGGAGGAGTCGCTGCACGTTCTCGAGACGCTGCTGCAGCAATATCGAGAAGTGCTGAAGGACGGCGCGCAACGCTCTACAAACGTTGTATGACCTGGCAGGATGTTCCTTGGGGACATCCTGTGTTGCTTTCATTTGGTTGGTAACAATAATGGCGAACGGAACCAATCTCGTACCAAGATGTTGGACGCATTGTATAAGATCTGGTGAATAAGTGAATCGCTAGCTACAAATACTAAGGGCGAATATAACACACAACGTCATCACCCCCTCGAACCGTAACAGGACGACTTCCATGCAACCAAACTTCAAGAAAGCGAGGGCACAACATGAAAGCAACAGGCATCGTACGCAGAATCGACGATCTTGGACGGGTGGTCATTCCGAAGGAAATTCGCCGGACACTCCGTATCCGAGAAGGCGATCCACTGGAGATCTTCGTCGATCGCGACGGAGAAGTGATTTTGAAAAAATATTCCCCGATCGGGGAACTCGGCGACTTCGCGAAGGAATACGCAGAATCGCTCAGCGAAAGCACCGGCCACATTACGATGATTTCGGATCGCGACAACATCATCGCCGTATCCGGGGCGTCGAAGAAAGAATACATGGAAAAGCAGATCGGCGCGATCGTCGAAACGTCGATGGAAAACCGCAAGACGACGGCCGAGACGACCGCCGGCGAATACGAAATTTGCAAGGATATGCCGGAGGCGTACACCTCCTTCGTGTGCTCCCCGATCGTCGCGGGCGGCGACCCGATCGGCTCGGTCATCTTGGTTTCCAAGCAAGAAGGCATGAAGATGAGCCAGATGGAAGTGAAGATGGCGGAGACGGCGGCCGGCTTCTTGGCCAAGCAGATGGAGCAGTGAGAACGGCACGATTTCGAAAAGGTTACCGAAGGCGCGGCGTCGCGCCTTCCGACGAGGCTTTCGCTCCCGTGCAAGCGCGCGGGTTGCGGAAGCCTCTTCGTTTATGTTTAGATGGTGGAAAAAAGGAGTTGGGGCATGTTGGCAACGAAGGCGGGACGAATCGTCGTCGCGGGGCTCGGGCCCGGCGGACCGGACGGGCTGACGCTGGGCGCGTGGGACGCGATTCGCGGGGCGGAGCGGCTGCTGCTTCGGACCGGGCTGCACCCGGTCGTCGCATGGCTGCGTGAGCAAGGCATCGCGTTCGAGACGTACGACGAGACGTACGAGGCGAACGGCCGATTCGAAGACGTGTACGAGGCGATCGTCGCGGACGTGCTGCGCCGCGCGAAGGAGGGCGAACGGATCGTCTATGCGGTGCCGGGACATCCTTCGGTGGCCGAGACGACGGTGGCGCTGCTGCGGGCGCGGTGCCCCGAGGCGGGGGTGGAGCTGCGATTGGTCGGCGGGGAGAGCTTTCTCGACCGCGCGTTCGTCGAGCTCGGGTTCGACCCGGCGGACGGATTTCAGCTCGCCGACGCGACCGACTTCCATGCGGAGCGGCTCGATCCGTACAATCATATCGTGATTACCCAAGTGTACGATGCCCTGGTCGCGTCCGACGTGAAGCTGGGGCTGATGGACCGATATCCGGACGATTACGAGGTGGTAGTCGGGCATGCGCTAGGGGTCGCAGGCGAGCAGCGCATCGAGCGCGTGCCGCTGTACGAGCTCGACCGCATCGGCGGCTACGGCAATTTGTCGCTCGTGTACGTCCCCCCGACGGACCGGGACGACGTGCATTACCGCACGTTCGAGCGGTTGCACGCGATCATCGCGAAGCTGCGCAGCCCGGAGGGCTGCCCGTGGGACCGGGAGCAGACGCATCGATCGCTTCGGAAGTACTTCATCGAGGAGACGTTCGAAGCGGTCGAGACGATCGACGAGGACGACATGGACGCGCTGCGGGACGAGCTCGGCGACGTGCTCCTGCAAATCATGCTCCATGCGCAAATCGAGGAGGAAGCGGGCGCCTTCACGATATACGACGTCATCGCGGGCCTCGCGGAGAAGATGGTGCGGCGCCATCCGCACGTGTTCGGAGACGTTCGGGTAGGCGGGGTCGACGACGTGCTGGCCACATGGCAGGGCGTGAAAGCCAAGGAGCGGGAGGCGGCGGGCGAGCCGGCGCCGGCGTCCGTGCTGGACGGCGTGCCGAGCGGCTTGCCGGCGATGCTGCGGGCGGTCGCGCTCCAGAAGAAGGCGGCGAAGGTCGGCTTCGATTGGGACGAGCCGGCCAGCATCGCCGACAAAATCGTAGAAGAGCTCCGGGAATTTCAAGACGCGCTGGCGGACGGGGGCGAGCGCCGGGACGAACGGCTGCTCGACGAGATGGGAGACTTGCTTTTCGCGGTCGTGAATCTAGCGCGGTTTTTGAAGCTGGACCCCGAAGAAGCGTTGTCGGCGACGAATCGGAAATTTATGCAAAGATTTCGGTATATCGAGGAAAGGCTACGTTTAAGCGGGAAATCCTTTGACCAAACTGATATTGGGGAGATGGAACGCTACTGGCAAGAAGCCAAAAGGAGCTGAGTCGCCTTCCTACGCGCGAATATTTTGCTAAATTGTTGAAAATGTTCCGCCGCAAAGCAGGAATTTCCCGGCATCCGAGAGAATACATACTTGTGTCTTGTCATATTTTCACGTTGGACGAATTAGGAGGAATCGTAAGCATGAACAAGCAAGATTTGATCAACAGCATTTCCGAGAAAAGCGGCCTGACGAAGAAAGACGTCGAGTCCGTGTTGAACTCCTTCCTTGGCGAAGTTACGGACGCGCTGTCTTCCGGCGACAAGGTGCAATTGATCGGCTTCGGCACGTTCGAGACGCGCAAGCGCTCCGCGCGCACCGGCCGCAACCCGCAGACGGGCGCGACGCTTCAGATCTCCGAGTCCAAGGTCCCTGCATTCAAAGCAGGCAATAAGCTTAAAGAAGCCGTAAAGTAAGATGCGTCTCGATAAGTTCCTGAAGATCTCCCGGCTGATCAAGCGTCGTACCGTCGCGAAGGACGTGTCCGACCAAGGACGGGTCTGGATCAACGGGAAAGAGGCGAAGGCGAGCAGCACGGTGAAGCTCGGCGACGAGCTGACCGTTCGATTCGGTCAGAAGAGCGTGACCGTGCGCGTCGAGCGGCTTGCCGAGACGACGCGTAAGGACGAGGCGGCCGGCATGTATACGGTTTTGAAAGAAGAATCGCACGGCGGCGAGAGCGTGCTCTGACGCCGACGACCACAAGCCGTTCCCCCGCGAAGCTTTCGCGGGGGGGCGGCTTTTCCATACAAAACGACGTTCTAAAACCGTTGCCCCTTCCATATGGTTAAGGTATAAGGGAGGGGTACATGCCATGGTGGATCATGGGAAGGCCAAGCGCCAGGAAGTGAGACTGCTCAATCGCAGGCTGCTCGAAGTAACGGGCGTCTTGAACGTGGACAGCTTCGACAGCGAGGAGTTCCTGCTCGAGACGGAGCTCGGGTTCCTGAACGTGAAAGGCCAAAATTTACATATCAAGAACCTGAACCTAGAGCAGGGCTTGGTCACCATCGAGGGCACCGTGAATGCCTTCGCTTATTTGGACGGGGCGGGCCCGGACAAGTCGAAAGGCTTCCTCGGGAAGCTGTTCAAGTGACCTTAGACGTTCAATTCCTTACGATGGCCGCCATGATGGCTAGCGGGACGGCGCTCGGCCTGTTATTCGACGGGTACCGGGTGCTGTCGGGCGAGCTCCGGTTCCCGCGCTGGATCGTTCCGCCGCTGGACATCCTGTATTGGGCCGTCGGCACGGCCGCCGTCTTTCGCGTCTTGTATCTCAGCAACGGCGGCGAGGTCCGGTTGTACGTGTTTTTGGCGCTCCTCATCGGCGTCTCGTTCTACTTCGCGCTTCTAAGTCCGCTCTTCGTCAAGCTGTTCCGCCGGGCGATCGACTTGACCAGACGGTGCATCCGTTTCGGCATCCGCGTCGTGGATGCGCTCGTCGTTCGGCCTGCCATAGGCTTGTACCGGCTTTGTATCGTAATTTTGGGATTTTTGGCGGCCTTGTCTATTTTCCTTGGAAAACTTGTGTTACAATTGCTCTATCCTTTGTGGAAATTCGTCCTATGGATCGCGCGGCCGCTAGGGCGGCAAGCGCTCCGGCTCGTCAGGGCGGAGGCTTGGCTGCTGCCGGCGCTTCGCGCCGCGGCGAAGGCGCTGCAGAGGGTCGGCATATGGAGAAAGCGCAAGTAGGGGGAATCGGGGGCATATGGCGACGAGAACGACGGCGAAGCGAGCGGCGAAGCCGAGCAGCTCGCTCAGGAGAAGACGGTTGATCTATATGATCATCGGCGGCGTTTCTCTTTGGGCGGTATTTGCGTTCTTGGAGCAGTCCGGCGCGATGCAGGAGAAGAAGGCGGAGCTGAGGGCGCTCGAGCAGCGCCTGGAAGAAGTGCGCGCGGAACACGAGGCGTACCAATCGGAGGTCAACCGGCTTCAAGACCCTGAATATATCGAACAGAAAGTACGGAAGGACTTCGGCATGACGCGGCCCGGCGATAAAGTGTTCGGGACACCCGCGGAGTAGGAACGCATTGCCGAAACCATGCGTATTCTGTATAATGCAGCTAATCTATTCATGCATTCACCAAGGGAGGAACGGGTTCTTTTATGTCAACCATTGAAGTTGGCGCGAAGCTGGAAGGCAAGGTTACGGGAATCACCCATTTCGGCGCGTTCGTCGAATTGCCGGGAGGCGTTACCGGGCTGGTACACATTTCTGAAATCGCCGACAGCTACGTCAAAGACGTCAAGGATCATCTCAAGCTTGAGGACGTAGTGACGGTGAAGGTCATTAATGTGGACAAAGACGGGAAGATCGGCCTATCGATCAAGAAAGCCGTCGACCGTCCGCCGGAAGCGCCCAGGCCGAGTTTCGAACGCAGCGGGCCCCCTCGCGAAGGCGGGTACGGCGGCGGCCGAGGCGGCGGCTTCGGAGGCGGCCGGGGCGGCGACCGGAGATCGGGCGGCGGGTTCTCGGGCGGCGGCCGGTTGAGCTTCGAGGATAAGATGTCCCGTTTCCTCAAGGACAGCGAAGAACGCATGTCCTCCCTGAAGAAAAATACGGAAGGCAAGCGAGGCGGACGCGGCGCGAAGCGCGTGTAGCCGCGCGTCCTCCCTTCGAAAGTCTGTGCAGCTGACGCTGCGCAGGCTTTTTTGCTTTTTATACGTGCCGTGTCATATATTTCTCTCCCCAAAATACGCGCGGGACCATCGTTGTGACGGCATGCCGTGGGATTCGACATCACGATGCGACAGCATCGCGCGCGAATCGTCCCGAAGCGGCGCGCCGCCGCCGCCGCCCGATCCGGATAATCGCCATCGCCTCGGGCCGCGCGCCGTTTCGATTTCCTTGTCGGAAAAAATTTCAATTCTACCAACGCATTGCGACAAACTTTTTACTAGACTTGCTGATATGATGATTCCACTCATTACTACGGATTAGGGGTGGCAAACCGAACATGGAAAAACGGAACGTGTTGCAACGGCTTGGGTGGGACATCGGAGGCGCGACGGACAAATGGAAGCATACGTTCAAATCCAGGCTGCTGCAGCATCGCGCGGTGCAAGCCGCGGTAGGAAAGCGATGGGCGCTCGTGCTGATGGCCGTGGCGTTCTTGCTCGGCCGGGCGAACATTCTCGGCGAGCTGGCGCCGTTCGCGATCGCGTTCTTCGCGGCCGTCTCGTATTTAAGACCGGGCATGATGAAAGCGTCTGCGGTGGCGCTCGTCGCCGGAAGCCTCCTGTCGCCGCATCTGCAGGTCGGCTCGATCGCCGCGCAGATCGTCGTCTTCGCCTTGTTGCAGCGAGGACTCGCCCGATACGAGAAGTCGGAGGTGTCGCACGCGCCGGCGTTGGTGTTTCTCTCGACGTTCACCGTCGGGCTGTTCGCCGACATCGTGGCGACGAACCTGACGTGGTACGCCGTCATGATGACGTCCGTCGAGGCGGCGCTCAGCAGCGTGCTGACGCTCATTTTCCTCCAAGCCTTGCCGGTGCTGACGCTGACGCGCAAAAACTATCAGCTGCGGCACGAAGAAATTATTTGTTTAATCATTCTGCTCGCATCGGTGCTGACGGGGACGGTGCATTGGGAAATCGGCGCCATCTCGCTCGAGCACACGTTGTCCCGTTACTTGATTCTGTTGCTCGCCTTCGTCGGCGGCGCCCCGATCGGCGCTTCGGTCGGCGTCGTGACGGGATTGATCTTAAGCCTTGCGAACTTGTCGGCGATCCACCAAATCAGCCTGCTCGCGTTCGCGGGCATGCTGGCCGGCCTCTTGAAGGACGGCGGCAAGATGGCGGTAGGCTTCGGCATGCTGCTCGGCACGTCGATCCTGTCCCTCTACGTCGGCGACGCGTCGCACGTGCTCCAATCGACGTACGAGTCGGTCGCTGCGGTCGCGCTGTTTCTCTTGACGCCTAAAGGCATGATTCGAACGATCGCCAAATACGTTCCCGGAACGCAAGAGCACGCGAAATCCCAGCAGGACTACGTGCGCCGCGTACGGGACATTACCGCGAACCGGGTAAACCAGTTCTCCGAGGTGTTCAAGCAGCTGTCCAAGAGCTTCGGCCAGTTGACCGAGAAAAATCACGTCCTGCAGCACGAGGCGGAGGTCGGGCACTTCGTCAACGCCGTGACGAACGAGGCGTGCTCGACCTGCTTCAAGCGAAATACGTGCTGGGAGGGCGATTTCTATAAAACCTATAAGTTTATGACCGACATGATGACGGAGGTGGAGACGAAACCGGACTTCGGGAAAGACGACATTCGCACGGAATGGAGGGCCGCTTGTCACAAGACGGACCGGGTGCTGGGCATCCTGCAGAAGCAGTACGAGAAGTATCGATACGACCGGCATTGGATGAATCAGATTCATGAAAGCCGCAAGCTCGTCTCGGAGCAGTTATTCGGCGTCTCGCAGGTCATGGACGACCTCGTGAAGGAAATCCGGCGCGAAGGACAAGGGTTGTTCCTGCAGGAGGAGCAAATTTCGCAGGTGCTGGAAGAGATGGGGCTGTCCGTTCACCGGCTCGACATCATCTCGCTGGAGGAGGGCAACGTCGAAATCGAAATCGTCCACGGCTTCAAGAGAGGTTTCGACGAATGTCGGAAAATGATAGCGCCGCTCCTCTCCGACGTGCTGGGCGAGACGATCGCCGTTAAGCAGGAGCGGTGGGACGATCCGGGCGAGGGGCTGTCGACGGTACGGTTCTCGTCCGCCAAAGAATACGAGATCGAGACGGGTATCGCCTGCGCCGCGAAGGGCGGGGAGTGGCTGTCGGGGGACAGCTTCTCGACGGTGGAGCTCGGCAACGGGAAATTCGCGGTCGCGGTCAGCGACGGGATGGGCAACGGCGAACGGGCTCGCGTCGAAAGCAGCGCCGCGCTGTCGATCCTGCAGCAGCTGCTGCAGTCCGGCATGGACGAGCAGCTGGCCATCAAGTCGGTGAACTCGGTGCTCATGTTGCGATCCTCGGAGGAAATGTATGCGACGGTCGACCTCGCGATCATCGATTTATATAGCGGAAAGACGACGTTTATGAAAATCGGATCGACGCCGAGCTTTATTAAGCGGGGCGAGGAGGTGCTGCCGATTACCGCGAACAACTTGCCGATCGGCATTTTGAAAGACATCGAGGTCGATCTCGTCGTCCACCAGCTGCTGCCGGGCGATCTGCTCGTCATGATGACGGACGGCGTATACGACGCGCCGGGTCACGCGGTCAATAAGGAGCTCTGGATGAAACGGATCCTCTCCGAGATGGATACGGACGCCCCGCAGGAAGTGGCGGACAAGCTGCTCGAGACCGTCATCCGGCATCACGACGGGCAGGTGGTCGACGATATGACCGTCATCGCGGCGCGCATCGACAAATTCGCGCCGGAGTGGGCGACGTTCCGCTGGCGCGGCGACGCCACGATCGAGCGTCCGCGGACGGTCAGCTGATTTTCTAGTAAACTAGGTCTATTCGACTCCTCATCTGGCAATGCTAGGACTAGAAGATTTATTCGCTAGTCGCTAGAATCGCCGGAAGGGGAGTTTTTGCGTTGAAGCAAATCATCGTCATTACGGACGGGAATTCGAACGAGGGGATCAGCCCGATCGCCGCGGCCGCGCATGCGCGGGCGAGCGGCGTCGTCGTGAACGTCATCGGCGTCGTCGACCGCGAAGAAGCGGGTATGCGAGGAGAGCGGGAGATCGAAGCGATCGCCAAGGCCGGGGGAGGCATACACCGGATCGTGTCGCCGACGAAGCTGGCGTACACGATGCAAATGATGACGAGACACACGGTCGTGGCGACGATTCAGCAGGTCGTCAACGAGGAGCTTCGTTCGATTTTCAAAGACGAGACGACGACGATCGCGACGCTCCCGCCCGAGAAGCGAGCGGAGGTCGTTCGTTCCGTGGATGAATGGACGGAGTCGGCGCCGCTGCGCGTGGCGCTGGCGATCGACGTCAGCGCCAGCATGAAGCATAAGCTCGATGCCGTGAGAGAAGCGGCCTATGACTTAATGCTCAGTCTGCAAGCGCGAACGGGAAAAAGCGAACTTGCCGTGTTACATTTCCCGGGAAATCATGCGAACGCTGTCGAAATCGACGTTCGATGGACGGCGGAACTTGCAAAAGTAGAAAACATTCTATATAAATTAAACGTAAAAGGAACGACGCCTACGGGGCCTGCGATTTTGGATGCGTTAGCGTTGTTCGGGCTAGCCGCGCCGCCGGCGCCGACGTCCGCGCGGCGGGACGCCGACGCGGTTTGGGGCGATTACGTTGTCTGACGGGACGGAGGCGCCCCTTCGGCTTCAGCCCGGCGATCGAGTCGCCGCGAAGTGGAGCGGTCGGACGTTCTTGATCGACCGTCGGCTCGGGGAAGGCGCCAACGGAAGCGTCTACTTGGTTCGCGAGCCGGGAGGAGCGTCCGAAGCGGCAATGAAGCTCGGCAATGACGCCTATGCGCTGCAGTCGGAAATCAATGCGCTCCGCGCTGTGGGCGGCGAGGCTCCGAAGCTGCTGCTCGCCGACGACGGAACGTGCCGGGGGCGGGAGTTCCCGTTTTACGTGATGGCGTTCGTGCCCGGCTCGACGCTGTCCGCGTCCTCGCCCGTCGGCGGCGCGGATCGCGTCGCCGCGGTCGGCGCGAAGCTGCTGGTTCAGCTGCAGGCGCTGCATGCGGCCGGTTGGGCGTTCGGGGATTTGAAGCCGGACAATGTCATGATCGACCGGGCCGGCGAGCCGCGTCTGGTCGATTACGGCGGGGCGACGCGATTCGGGCAAGGGGTGAAGCAGTTTACCGAACTATATGACCGGGGGTTTTGGCGGCTCGGCGGACGGCAGGCGGAGCCGGCCTACGACTTGTTCGCTTTCGCGGTTTCGATGCTGGAGGCGGCCGGACTCGGCCGCCGGGTGCGCGCGACCGCGAATTCGCCGCGTCGCGACAAAGGAAAACAGCTGCTTGCGCTGCCGGACGAAGCCGCGCTGCCGCCGGCGATGAAGCGGGAGCTCCGGCGGCTGCTTCGGGGCGAGCACCGGGATTGCCGGCGCGCGGCGGAAGCCTGGAACGCCGCGGCGGCGAAGCGTGCGCCTCGGCCCGCGCCCGCCGCGGGGGAGCTTTGGCCTGCCGCTTGGTTCGCGGGGGCCTTCGCCGCGTTCGTCGGGGTCGTGTGGTGGATGAGCGGTTCGTAACAGATCATCGGGACGGAGGCGGGAGGCTTATGGAGACGGATGCATTGGCGCAGCGCGTGGAGCGGTTGATCGACGAGCGCGCGTTGTTTCCGGACGGCGCCCGCATCGTCGCCGCCGTCTCCGGCGGGGCGGATTCCGTCGCGCTGCTGGATTTGCTTCGCTCGATCGGGGAGCGTCGAGGCTATCGCATCGCGGTCGCCCACGTAAATCACGGCCTGCGCGGGGAGGAGTCCGATGCGGAAGAGGCGTACGTGCGCGCGTTGTCCGAGCGGCTCGGCGCGCCTTGCTACGCCGCGAGGGTCGACGTCCGCGCCGCGCTCGCCGCGCACGGGAACAATGTGCAAGCCGCCGCGAGAGCGCTGCGGCTGGAAGCGTTCCGGGCGGCGGCCGACGCATGGAACGCGGACGCGACGGCGCTGGCCCACCATGCGGACGATCAGGCCGAGACGGTGCTGATGCGTCTGCTTCGGGGCGCGGGAGCCGGCGGCCTCGCGGGCATTCGGTTCGTCTCCGAGGTGAACGGCT
Organism: Paenibacillus sp.; assembly: GCF_035645235.1. Classification (GTDB taxonomy): domain Bacteria; phylum Bacillota; class Bacilli; order Paenibacillales; family YIM-B00363; genus Paenibacillus_AE. The sequence goes on along the minus strand of NZ_DASQMZ010000055.1, from coordinate 20,218 downwards.
TGAAACTTGTGCGGCCGCTGCTCCGTATAAAGAAGGCCGAGCTCGAAGCGTACTGCGAGGCGCGCGGGTTGGAGCCGCGATTCGATTCCAGCAACGCCTCGCGAACGTATTTCCGCAATGTCGTCAGGCTCGACCTTCTTCCTTATATAATGAAGCTACGCGACGGGGCGGCGGACGCGATTCGCCGAACGGCCGAGCTTTCCGCCGACGAGGACGACTTGCTGGATCGTCTCGCCCGCGAGCGCGTGGAGGCGTCGGCCCGGAGCGAGGGAGGCGGAATTCGGCTGCCGCGCGGCGCGCTGCTCGAGGCGCATATCGCTTTACAAAGACGAATGATTAAAATAATATTAAATAGTCTTGCAACGGATGAAAGCGCAATCGACTTCGCGAAGATCGAGCGCATGCGGGAGGCGGCCGCCGCGAAGGCGCCGACGACGCTGGAGCTGCGGGTCGACGCCCGCACGGCGTTCCGGCGCTCTTACGACATGCTGGAGTGGGCGCCGTTCGAGCGGGCGGCCTTCGAGCCGTATTCGTTCGTCGTCGCGGCCGAACGGCCCGGCCGGCTGGCGCTGCCGGCCGTCGACGGCGAGCTCGAATGGCGGTTGTCTTCGGCGAAGCCGGAAGATTCGGAACCGGCGGACGACGCGTTATGCGTTCGGTACGACGCCGCGGCGGTCGAGGTTCCGTTGACGGTGCGTCCGCGGCGGCCGGGCGATCGAATCGCCGCTTTCGGTTTAAACGGGACCAAATCAGTAAAAGATATCTTCGTCGACGGGAAGCTTCCGCGCGCGCTTCGAGCGGCATGGCCGATCGTGACCGATCGGGCGGGGCGGGTGCTGTGGGTTCCCGGGTTTCGCCGATCGGACGCGGCGCCGGTGACGCCGGATACGGAGACGGTGCTCACGCTTCGGTGGACGGCGAAGGGGAGCATTTTCTAGGGCAAGGGTATGGTCCGGGAAGCACTTACATACGATTAGTTATACTATCATGGATCTGCGCCGACGGGAGGACGAACGTGCACAACGATATTCAAGAAATTTTATTCACCGAGCAAGAAGTTCAGGATAAGGTAGCCGAGCTCGGGCGCCAAATCACCGCCGACTACGCGGGGAAACAGAACCTTCTGGTGCTGTGCGTGCTCAAGGGCGCGTTCATCTTCATGGCCGACCTCGCGAAGCGAATCGACTTGAAGCTCGACATCGATTTCATGGCGGTATCCTCTTACGGGAACGCGACGAGATCTTCGGGAGTCGTGAAGATCGTCAAGGACTTGGACGCGCCCGTCGAAGGGCGGGATATCCTCATCGTGGAAGATATTATCGACAGCGGCCTGACGTTGTCCTACTTGATCGACGTGCTGGAGCGCCGCAACGCGCATTCGGTCAAGGTCGTCACGATGTTTGACAAGCCTCATCACCGGACGGTCGGACTCGAAGCCGATTACAAGGGCTTCTTGATTCCGGACGCCTTCATAGTCGGCTACGGCCTTGATTACGCGGAGAAGTATCGCAATCTTCCGTACGTCGGCATATTGAAGCCCGAGGTGTATTCCGGTCATGCGTGATCCTGCGCAAGGGAGCTGTCGGCGCGGGCCTGGGCTTTGTTGTGGTGCGGGATTCCGCTATGATACAATATATTCACGCCTGAGAGGAGGTAGGGAATGAACAAGATCGTCCGGAACACCGGATTTTATCTGATTATTTTCTTAGTGACCGTCGGTATCGTGCACTTCATCAGCAACCAAAACAACCAAGAAGATACGCTCAACTACAGCGAATTCCGTCAAGCGTTGGCCGACGGGGACATCGCCGAGGTGACTGTCCGGGCGGACCGGCTTTCCTATTTAATTACGGGGAAATACAAAGACGCTGCGCCGGAGGATCCTTCCTTCGAGACGCGCGCGCCGATGGACGAATACGTGCTGGAGATGCTGCGGAACAGCGGCGTCGTCGAGGTACATCTGCCGCAAGAGGGCGAGCCCTTGTGGATCGCGTTCCTTACGGGCATCGTGCCGTTCATCATCATTTTCATCTTGTTCTTCTTCCTGATGAATCAAGCGCAGGGCGGCGGCGGGAAGGTCATGAATTTCGGCAAGAGCCGCGCCCGTCTATATAACGAAGAGAAGAAGAAGGTCACGTTCGAGGACGTGGCGGGGGCGGACGAAGAGAAGCAGGAGCTTGTCGAAGTCGTCGAGTTCTTGAAGGATCCTCGGAAGTTTTCCGCCGTAGGCGCCCGCATTCCGAAGGGCGTCCTGCTTAACGGTCCTCCGGGGACCGGTAAGACGCTGCTCGCCCGCGCGGTCGCCGGCGAGGCCGGCGTGCCGTTCTTCAGCATCAGCGGCTCCGACTTCGTCGAGATGTTCGTCGGCGTCGGCGCCTCCCGCGTGCGGGACTTGTTCGAGAACGCGAAGAAGAACGCGCCATGCATCATCTTTATCGACGAGATCGACGCGGTCGGCCGCCAACGCGGCGCCGGGCTCGGCGGCGGTCACGACGAGCGGGAGCAGACGCTTAACCAGTTGCTCGTCGAGATGGACGGCTTCGGCGTGAACGAAGGCATCATCATTATCGCCGCGACGAACCGCCCGGATATTCTCGATCCGGCGCTCCTGCGACCGGGCCGCTTCGACCGGCAAATTACGGTCGACCGTCCGGACGTGAAGGGCCGCGAGGCGGTGCTGAAGGTCCATGCGCGGAACAAGCCGCTCGCGAAAGACGTGAAGCTCGAGTCCATCGCGAAATATACGACCGGGTTCACGGGGGCGGACCTCGAGAACCTGCTGAACGAAGCGGCGCTCATCGCGGCGCGGCGCAATAAGAAGGAAATCGGCATGGCCGAAATCGAGGAAGCGATCGATCGGGTCATCGTCGGCACGCAGAAGAAGAGCCGCGTCATCTCCGAGCGCGAGAAGAAGATCGTCGCGTACCACGAGGCGGGACATACGATCATCGGGTATCACCTCGAGAACGCGGATATGGTGCACAAGGTGACGATTATCCCGCGCGGGCGCGCGGGCGGATATCTGATGATGCTGCCGAAAGAAGACCGGTATATGATGACGAAGAGCGAACTGCTCGACAAAGTTACCGGCTTGCTCGGCGGTCGCATCTCCGAAGAGCTGTACATCGGGGAAATCGGCACGGGCGCTTCGAACGACTTCCAGCGCGCGACTGCCATTATCCGTTCGATGATTACGGAATACGGCATGAGCAGGCTCGGGCCGATGCAGTTCGGCACGACGCAGGGTCAGGTATTCCTCGGCCGGGATATCGGACACGAGCAAAATTATTCGGATCAGATCGCGTATCAGATCGACCAAGAGATGCAGCGCATGATCAACGAATGCTACGAGAAGGGCCGCGAAATTTTGAAGAAGCACGAGCGCGAGGTGCACCTCGTGGCGCAGACGCTTCTGGAGAAGGAAACGCTCGACCTCGAGCAGATCGAGGCGCTCATCAAGGAAGGCTCGCTCCCCTCGATCGAGGGCGGGGACGCAGCTTCCGCTGACGCCCCGGCGGCCAAGGACGACGTTCGCGTCAACATCGGCAAGCAGGATGACGGCGACAAGAACAAGCTGTCGCTCGAGAAAGAGGATAAGGAAGAGAAGTAAAGTTTGGCTGTCCGAAAACAACTGTCCGCTCGTCATGGCGAGGGACAGTTGTTTTTATTTCAATTTAGAAAGTATAAGTTTGTCGCTATGCGAGTACAAGATTCTTGATGTATTGGGCAAACGATGGGAAGGCGTGGGGCATACCGGAGCGGCGGCTTTTTGCAGGTGTGTTGTTACCTTGATCTAGTTCGATCGGACAACACACCTGCAATGGAGCAAGCCTGGTTAAGACGGTCCTCCGGGGGAGCCGGACGGAGCAATCGGGAGCATGCTCCCCGAACGGTCGGGGGCATGCGTTGCGACGCCATATTCCCGGGCGTATCGCCAATTGACACCCCATGAAAGATTCTGTATTCTTCATATAATCGTACTTTTTTTCACAAACTAATCCGGAACGAACCTAGCGAAGAAGGAGTGGGTCGCATGGGCGCGCCTACCATGGAAGCTTTAGCGCTGGAACGCAAACAAGAACAAAACCGGGAGCTGCGCGAACGGTTGCTGCAATTAAAGAAGGAACGGAACGCCATTATTTTAGCTCATTATTACCAACGCGACGAAATCCAGGAGGTTGCCGATTTCCGCGGCGATTCGTTCCTGCTGGCTCAGAAGGCAGCGGAGACGGACGCGGACACGATCGTCTTCTGCGGCGTTCATTTCATGGGCGAAAGCGCGAAAATTTTGGCGCCGAACAAGACGGTCATTATCCCCGACGAACGGGCCGGCTGCCCGATGGCCGACATGGTCAATGTGGAGGGGCTTCGCGAGCTGAAGCGCAAGCACCCGAACGCGAAGGTCGTGACGTACATTAACTCGTCGGCGGAAATCAAAGCGGAAACCGACATCGTCTGCACGTCGGCGAACGCGGTGAAGGTGATTCAATCCGTCGATTCGGACGAAATTATTTGGGTGCCGGACAAAAACCTTGGCGATTACGTATCGAAGTTCACGGACAAGAAGATGATCATTTGGGAAGGGTATTGCAATACGCACGATATGCTCACGGTCAAGGACGTCGTGGAGATGCGCGCGCAGTACCCGAACGCGCAATTCGTCGTTCATCCGGAATGCCGCCCGGAGGTCGTCAAGATGGCGGACTTCGTCGGCAGCACGACGGCGATCATCGATTATTGCAAGAAATCCGAGCATCAGGAGTTCATCGTCGGCACGGAGGACGGCACGGGCTATCAGCTCCGCAAGGACAGCCCGAACAAGACGTTCCACTTCGCTTCGAAGTACTTGGTGTGCCCGAATATGAAGGTAAACAATCTGAAAAAGCTTGTCCGCTGCTTGGAGACGATGCAGCCGGAGATTCATGTGCCGGAGGATGTCGCCGAGCGGGCGAGACAGTCGCTCGAGCGGATGCTCCAGGTGAAGTGACCGGGCGCCGCTCGGCGCCCGGCCCGATCGCGAGGAAAGAAGGACGCTGCTATGATTCCTAGAACATTAGTCGATTTAAATATCGCGGGCTTGCCCCGAGTCGAGACGGATGTCGTCGTCATCGGCTCGGGGATTGCCGGTTTATACACCGCTTTGAAGGCGGCGGACGCGGGTCAGCGCGTGACGATGATCGCGAAGAAGTCGTTGCTCGAGAGCAACACCCGGTACGCGCAAGGCGGCATCGCGGCGGTCATCTCCGACGAGGATTCGCCGTTGTACCATCGGCAGGATACGCTCATCGCCGGGGCAGGACTCTGCATGGCCGAGGCCGTCGACGTGCTCGTCCACGAAGGGCCCGACGGGGTGCAGGAACTAATCCGCTTCGGCACGAATTTCGACCGCGAGGCGGGGGGAGAGTACGCGCTTACGATGGAGGGCGCGCACAGCCAGCGGCGCATCCTCCATGCGCAAGGCGACGCGACCGGCGCGGAAATCGTGCGCGCGCTGGCGGAAGCGACCCGCAGCAGCGACCGGATCGAGGTGTGGGACGATCACTTCTGCCTCGACCTGGTCACGGAAAGCGGGGAGTGCTGCGGCGTCGTCGTGGAGCGTCCGAGCGGGGAGCGCGTGTTCGTCTCGGCGAAGGCGACGGTCCTCTGCACGGGCGGGGCGGGTCAGCTGTACCGGTATACGACGAACCCGGAGATCGCTACCGGCGACGGCATCGCCATGGCGTTCCGCGCGGGGGCTTACGTGCAGGACGTCGAGTTCGTTCAGTTCCACCCGACCGCGCTGACGTATCCGGGCGCGCCGCGCTTTCTCATCTCGGAGGCGGTCCGCGGCGAAGGCGCGGTGCTGCGCAATATTCGCGGCGAGCGGTTTATGGAGCATTATCATCCGCAGCTCGAGCTCGCGCCTCGGGACGTCGTCGCGCGGGCGATCGTCAGCGAAATCGACCGGACGAAGTCGACGTTCGTTTATTTGGATTTAACGCATGAATCGCAGGACGCGGTGAAGGCGCGTTTTCCGACGATTTACGAGTTTTGTCTTCGGTACGGGCTCGATTTGTCGAGCGATTGGATTCCGGTGGCGCCTGCGGCCCATTATATGATGGGCGGGGTGAAGACGGATTTGCACGGCGAGACGAACGTGAAGCGCTTGTTCGCGTGCGGCGAAGTGTCCTCGACGGGCGTGCACGGCGCGAACCGGCTGGCTAGCAATTCGCTTTCGGAAGCGATCGTGTTCGGGCGCCGCATCGTGGAGCGCATTCGGACGCTGCCGCCGCTTGGGGCGGAGCCGCAATTCCACGTCGAGCTCGGTCGGACGGAGCCGTCGACGCAGCCCGTCATCGAGAAGCGGCTGAAGCTGCAGAAGCTGATGCTGCGACACGCCGGTCTCGTGCGCAACGAGAAGGGGCTGAAGAAGGGGCTCGAGGAGCTGCGCAAGCAATCCTCGACCTTCTATGCGAAGCTGTCCGGCTGGGAACAGTATGAATACGCGAATTTATTGACGTTAGGGCTGTTGACGGTGCTGGCCGCGCTTCGGCGGGAGGAGAGCCGCGGCGCCCACTATCGGGAGGATTTCCCCGAGCGGGACGATGTCGTTTGGAAGAAGCATATCGTCCACCATCGGGAGTTCGGATTAGCGGAGGAGAGCTTGCAGCATGGTTGATACGGCGCCTGCATTAGACGCGGAATATATGAGAGAACGAATTAAAGCCTGGCTTCGGGAGGACCTCGGTCCCGGGGACGTCACGAGCTTATCGATCTTGCCGGACGGGCATCGCAGCCGTGCGGTCGTCCACGCGAAGCAGGCGGGCGTATTGGCGGGCTTGCCCGTCGCGGAAGCGGTGTTCGCGGAGGTCGATCCGGCGCTCGAGGTGCGCCGCGTCGCCGCGGAAGGGGGAGCGCTCGCCGTCGGCGACGTGCTGCTGGAGCTCGAAGGCAGCACGCTCTCGATTTTATCGGGGGAGCGGCTCGCCTTGAATTTGCTGCAGCGGTTGTCCGGCATCGCGACGGCGACGCGCGCGTACGTCGATGCGGTGCAGGGCGTGACGCCGCCGCCTCGCATCGTCGACACGCGCAAGACGACGCCGGGCCTCCGGGCGCTGGAGAAGTATGCGGTTCGCGTCGGCGGCGGTCACAATCATCGCTTCGGTTTGTTCGACGCCGTGCTGCTTAAGGATAATCACGTCAAGGCGGCCGGCGGCGTCCTCGAGGCCGTCGCCCGGGCGCGCGCGTATGCGCCGCACACGATGCGGGTGGAGATCGAGGTGGAAAGCCTCGAGCAAGTGGAGCAGGCGATCGAATCCGGCGCCGACATTATTATGCTCGACAATATGGCGCCCGCGACGATGCGGACGGCCGTGGAACGCATTCGGCAAGGGGCGCCGCGCGCGATCGTGGAAGCGTCCGGCGGCGTCACCTTGGCGACGGTCCGGGCGATCGCGGAAACCGGCGTCGACGTCATCTCCGTCGGGGGCTTGACCCACTCCGTGAAAGCTTTGGATATTTCCCTCGATCTTTTCGAAAAGAAGGGCGTCCGCGCATGATTCTCGTCGCGGACGTCGGCAATACGAACATCGTGCTCGGACTGTTCGACGGAGAGACGCTGCGGCGCCACTGGCGCGTCTCGACCAATCGTTCGTCGACGCCGGACGAGTACGGCATCCTGCTGGACAATTTGTTTCGCCACGCCGGCGTCCGCGCGGACGAGGTGGAAGGCGTCGCGATCGCCTCGGTCGTCCCCCCCGTCAACGCCACGCTGGATCAGATGTGCCGCGCTTACCTGGGCCGCGCGCCGATGTTCGTCGGGCCCGGCATCAAGACGGGGCTGAACATCCGCTACGAAAATCCGAGAGAGGTCGGCGCGGACCGCATCGTGAACGCCGTGGCGGGCATCGAGCGGTACGGCGGGCCGCTCATTATCGTGGATTTTGGAACGGCGACCACATTTTGTTATATTGATGAGAAGGATGAATATATCGGCGGCGCCATCGCCCCCGGCATCGGCATCTCGACGGAGGCGCTGTATCAACGAGCGGCCAAGCTGCCGAGGATCGAGCTCGCCCGGCCGAAAAGCACGGTCGGCCGGACGACCGTCGCGTCGATGCAAGCCGGCATTATTTTCGGCTTCGCCGGTCAAGTCGACGGCATCGTGGGCCGGATTCGGGAGGAGTTCGGAACCGCCCCTCGCGTCGTAGCGACGGGCGGGCTGGCCGAGCTGATCGCCGGGGAGTCGCGAACGATCGATACGATTCATCCGTTACTTACGTTGGAAGGCCTGCGCATCATTTATAACCGGAACGTCGGGAAGACGTAACGAAGACGCCGCTCGGGCGAAGGCAAGCAGGCGGAAGGAGAGAGCGATAACCGGTGAACGATTATTTGGCGCGGGCGACCGCGATGCAAGGGAAGGTGCGGCTGCTCGCCGCGAGAACGACCGGCATCGTCGAAGAGATTCGGCGCCGTCACGATATGTTCCCGACGGCGGCGGCCGCGGTCGGACGGACGGCAACGGCGGCGGCCATGATGGGCGCGATGCTGAAGGGCGAGGAGAAGGTCACGATTCAGGTGAAGGGCGACGGGCCGATCGGGCAGATCGTGGCGGACGCCAACGCGAAGGGCGACGTGCGCGCGTACGCGGACCATCCGCATGCGCATCTGCCGAGCAACCGGCTCGGGAAGCTGGACGTTGCCGGGGTCGTCGGGACGGAAGGGTTTATTTACGTCATCAAGGATCTTGGGCTGAAGGAGCCGTACCGGGGAAGCGTGCCGATCGTCTCGGGGGAGCTGGCCGAAGATTTTACGTATTATTTCGCGAAGTCGGAGCAGACGCCGTCCGCCGTCTCGCTCGGCGTACTGGTCGATATCGACTACTCGATCAAGACGGCCGGCGGCCTGATCTTGCAGCTGCTGCCCGGCCTTGCCGAAGAGGACGTTAACGAAATCGAGAAGCGAATTTCGCAAATGCCGCCGGTCACCTCCATGCTGGAGCGGGGACTGACGCCGGAGGATATGATGCGGGAGCTCGTCGACGATCTTTCCTCGCTGGAGACGATGGAGCTTCGGTTCCAGTGCTTCTGCTCGCGGGAGCGGGTCGAGAACACGCTCGTTTCGTTAGGCAAGGATGAGCTGGATGCCATTATCGAAGGGGACGGCGCCGCGGAAGTGGTATGCCACTTCTGCAACGAGAAATACGGCTTCGACCGAACGGAGCTGCAGACGCTGCGGGAGCGTCTGGACGAGGCCTAAACAAGAATCGGTGGGAGAGCGATGTCGAGAGAAAAATGGCTGTGGGGGCTTTGCGGGACGTTGACCGCGATCGCGGCCGTCTTGGCGTTCATGCTCGTCCAAGCGACGAAGCCGGCCGCGGACGCCCCGCCTGCGGGAGAGGTGCGTCCGGTCGACGGCGACGCAGGCCCCGGCGGCGGGGCCGGGGCGCCGGACGGCGGCGCGTCGGATGCCGGCTCGCCGGGCGGGCAGAACGGCCCCGACGACCCGAAGACGCGCAAGATCGCGCAAGCCGGCTCGGCGGTTCTGTACGAGGAAGCGTTCGTCCGGGGGCTTCGGGAGACGTTCGGCGCGGAGTACGCGCAGCAGTGGATGAAGCAAACGGTGGTGCGCTTGGAGGCGCAGGCGCTCGGCCTGAACGTATCCCGCGCCGACATCGACGAAGAGCTGGAACGGATGCAGGTCGGCTACGAGAGCGAAGCGGAGTTTTACCGGGTCATGCGGGAGCAGCTCGGGCTGACGGAGCAGGAGCTTCGAGAAGACGCGTTATATCGATTAATGCTGGAAGGCATCGCGACGGCGCAAGTGCAAGTGACGGAGGCGGACGTTGAAGCCTACATCGAGGCCCATCCCGAGGAATTCGCGCCGCTGCGGGATTTGCGGTACGCCCAAATCGTCGTCGGCTCGGAGGAGAGCGCCGCGGCCGTTCTTCGCCAGCTCGGCGAAGGCGTCGATTTCGAGCTGCTGGCGAAGGACGTTTCCTTGGATACCGCCACGGCGGCGGCCGGGGGGGATTCGGGCTGGATTCCGGAGGACGATCCGTTCATCCCGCCGGAAATCGCGCAAGCGCTGGAAGGCATGCGGGTCGGGGACGTCAGCCCCGCGATCCGTCTCGAGGAGGACGGCCGCTGGGCGGTCGTTACGCTGCTCGGCCGCCGTACGATCGATCCGCTCGACGATTCCAGCGTTCGGAAGGACTTGCGGCGGGAGCTGGCGCTGGCGGAGGCGCCGTCGTTGTTCGACGTCGAGACGATGCTGCTGCGAAAGTATAATGCAGTTGACTTTCTTGAAAGCGATTGATAAGATGGAGTCAAAACCTACCTATTTACTCGGATTAATAAGAATTGTGAGGAGGACTCATTCACATGGCTAAAATTGTCCAAAACATTACGCAATTGATCGGCGACACGCCTCTCGTCAAGCTGAACCGGGTCGTACCGGAGGACAGCGCGGAAATTTACGTGAAGCTCGAATACCAAAACCCGGGCGCGAGCGTCAAGGACCGGATCGCGATCAACATGATCGAAGCCGCGGAGCGCGAGGGCCGCATTCAACCCGGCGACACGATCATCGAGCCGACGAGCGGCAACACGGGCATCGGTCTGGCGATGGTCGCCGCGGCCAAAGGCTACAAAGCGATCCTTGTTATGCCGGAGACGATGAGCATCGAGCGGCGCAACCTGCTTCGCGCGTACGGCGCGCAGCTCGTCCTGACGCCGGGGCCGGAAGGCATGAAAGGCGCGATCAAGCGCGCGGAAGAGCTGCAAGCGGAAAACCCGAGCTACTTCATGCCGCAGCAGTTCAACAACCTGAACAACGTCGACATTCACCGCCGCACGACGGGACCGGAAATCGTCGAAGCGATCAACTCGCTCGACGGCAAGCTGGACGCGTTCGTCTCGGGCATCGGCACGGGCGGTACGATCACGGGCGCCGGCGAAGTGCTTCGCGAAAACTTCCCGGGCATCCACATCGTAGCCGTCGAGCCGGCGGCTTCGCCGGTGTTGTCCGGCGGCAAGCCGGGTCCGCATAAAATCCAAGGCATCGGCGCGGGCTTCGTCCCTTCGATCCTGAACACGGAAATTTACAACGAAGTCATCACGGTAGAAAACGACGACGCCTTCGCGACGTCCCGCCGCGTGGCGAAAGAAGAAGGCATCCTCGGCGGCATCTCGTCCGGCGCGGCGATTTACGCGGCGCTGCAAGTGGCGAAGAAGCTGGGCAAAGGCAAGCGCGTCGTCGCGATCGTGCCGAGCAACGGCGAGCGCTACCTGAGCACGCCGCTGTACAACTTCGAAGAAAACCAATAAGCATCGGCGCGGAAGCGCCGCCGCAACCGGGGTCCTCGGGAGCGGCGGCGCTTCTTCTCGTTCCCGCGCGGTCGAAGTGAAATTCGACGCGAAATGAAGTATACTGAGGCATAATTACGGACGAACGGCGGTTGCGGGCGATGGTACGGTATGAGGACTGGAAAGCATGGAACGGGCGGTACAACTGCCTCCCTTATATAGCGTCGCACGATTTGGCGGGGGCGCATATTCCCGGGTGGGACAAGCTTTGGAAGGAAGCCGGGGAGGCCGCAGTCGTGCTGGAAAGCGGGAAGGCCGGGCGATATACATTCGTAGGGGCGGAGCCCGTCGAATGGATGTCGGGCGGCTTGACGGGGGGCGAACGCCGGCGCGTCGCCGCCTCCCGTACGGGGGAGGATATCGTCGAACCGGTCGACGGCGCCCCGTTGGAAGTATTGCGGCGATGGATGGCCGAGTTTTCGGCGCCGCGCGCCGAAGCGCTGCCGAAGTTCGGCGGCGGGATCGCCGGATATTTGGCGTACGACGTCGCGCGAACGATCGAACGGCTGCCGGGAACGGCGGCGGACGATTCGCCGATCCCGGACTACTTCTTTTTCCGCTTGGAGAAACTATGGATTATCGATCATGTCGAGGAGAAGCTGCATTGCGTCGTCTACGACGTGCGTCCGGCCGAGGCGCCTCCTTACGGCGAAGAGGAGCTGCGCACGCATTACGCTTCGGCGCAGGCGAAGGCTGAGGACATGGCGGCCGCGTGGTCTCGATGGATGGAGGCGGCAGAGCCCGAGGAGAACGCGCTCGCGGCGGAACGCGTCGAGCTGGACATCGACGTCGAGCGGATGGACGGCCTCGCGCTGAGTTTGCCGAAGAAGGAATTCATGCGCGCGGTGGAGCGGGTCCGCGACTACATCGCCGCCGGCGACGTCTTCCAAGTGAATATCAGCGTGCGGCAGTCGAGGCCGCTCCGCGCCAGCCCCGAGCAGGTCTATGAAGCGCTGCGCCGGCTGAATCCGTCTCCGTATATGGCGTTCTTGCGGCTGCCGGGCGGGGCCCGCATCGCGTCCGCCTCTCCGGAGCTGCTCGTCCGCCTCGAAGGGCGGCGGCTGTCGACGCGGCCGATCGCCGGAACGCGTCCGCGGGGGCGGGACGAAGGGGAGGACGGCGCCCTGCGGGAAGAGCTGCTGCTCAGCGAGAAGGAGCGCGCCGAGCATATTATGCTCGTCGATCTCGAGCGGAACGATCTCGGCAAAATTTCGACGTTCGGCACGGTGCGCGTTAAAGAGCTTATGGCCGTGGAGCACTACTCCCACGTCATGCATATCGTCTCCGAAGTCGAAGGCGAGCTCGCTTCGGGGCGGGACGCGTTCGATTGCATCGCGGCCGTCTTCCCCGGGGGGACGATCACCGGCGCTCCGAAAATTCGCACGATGGAAATCATCGAGGAGCTCGAACCGACGCGGCGCGGGGCGTACACCGGCGCGATCGGGTGGATTGACTACGCCGGCAATATGGAATTAAATATTACTATACGCACGCTGGTCTACGCCGACGGAACGGCATACGTTCAGTCGGGCGCGGGCATCGTGATCGATTCCGATCCGGAGAAGGAGTTCGTCGAGTCGCTGAACAAGGCGAAGGCGCTGTGGAAAGCGGCGGAGCTCGCCGAACGGGCGGGATCGGAAGACCGGAGCGGAGCGAAGAAGAGCCGAGGAGAGAAGGAGGCGTTCGGAAAATGATTCTAGTCATCGACAATTACGATTCTTTCACGTACAACCTGGTCCAGTATTTGGGGGAGCTTGGCGAGGAGGTCGTCGTTCGCCGGAACGACGAGATCGATCTCGACGGCATCGCCGCCTTGAAGCCGGATCACATTTTGATTTCCCCGGGGCCGTGCACGCCGAACGAGGCGGGCGTATCGCTCGAGCTGATCGACCGGTTCAAGGGCGAAATTCCGATTCTCGGCGTCTGCCTCGGCCACCAGGCGATCGGCCAAGCGTTCGGCGGGGACGTCGTGCGCGCGGAGCGGCTCATGCACGGCAAGACGTCGCCGATCGAGCACGACGGCCGGACGATGTTCGAGGGACTGCCGAATCCGTTCACGGCGACGCGATACCACTCGTTGATCGTGAAGCGGGAGACGCTGCCGGACGAGCTGGAAGTTTCCGCTCAGACGGCCGAAGGCGAAATTATGGGACTGCGCCACAAGAAGTATCCGATCGAGGGCGTGCAATTTCATCCGGAGTCGATCATTACGGAGCACGGCTTAACGATGCTTCGGAATTTCATCGAGCGCACGCGGCGGACGGACGCCGAAGCATGAAGCTGTGGCGGAACGGAACGATATGCGATGAGAGCGAGGCCGTGATCCCGATAACCGATCACGGCTTTCTTTACGGCATGGGCTTGTTCGAGACGTTCCGAACGTACGGCGGGAAGCCGTTCCAGCTTCGGCGGCACATCGAACGGCTGCTCGCGGGCTGCGAAGAGCTGCGCATCGCGTACGCCCCCTCGGCGGAGGACGTCGCTCGCGCGGTGGACGAGACGATTCGCGCGAACGGGCTGCACGACGCCTACGTCCGCTGGTCCGTCTCGGCGGGATCGGCGCCGCTGGGCCTCCCGCCCGCCTCCGGCTACGAACGCCCGAACGTCGTCATTATGGCGAAGCCGCTCGGACCGCCGCCCGCGGCGCCGAAGGAGCTTCGTCTGCTCGCGCTTCGGCGCAGCGGGCCGGAAGGCATTGTGCGGCGCAAGTCGTTTCATTATATGAATAATGTGCTCGGCAAGTGGGAGCTGGCGTCGCGATTCGCTTCGCCGTCCGCGGAAGGCTTGTTCGCGGAAGCGTCCGGGAGCCTCGTCGAAGGCGTCGTCAGCAACGTCTTCTGGGCAACGGGCGGAACGCTGTATACGCCTTCCGTCGATACGGGCTGCTTGCCGGGGGTGACGCGGGACGTCGTGCTCGAGCTGGCCCGGGCGGCTGGCATCCCCGTCGAGGAAGGCTGGTACGGCTTCGAGGCGCTGGCCGAAGCGGACGAAGCGTTCGTAACGAATTCGGTGCAGGAGCTTGTGCCGGTCGGCTCGCTGTTCGACGACGCGGACGCGGTTCGAAGACGATGGGACGAGGCGCCGGGACCGATGACGAAGCGGCTGCAGTCGGCGTATCGAAGTTTAGCGGATCGAGGCGAATGGCTATGACGTGGCATCCCGACTTGGGTCGGCGCACCTTGATTATGGGCATCCTGAATGTAACGCCGGATTCGTTCTCGGACGGCGGCAAATACGCGACGGTGGACAAGGCGGTCGCGCACGCGCGACGGTTGGTGGAGGAAGGCGCCGACCTGCTGGACGTCGGCGGCGAATCGACCCGGCCCGGCTTCGAGCCGGTGTCCGCGGCGGAGGAGCTCCGCCGGGTCGTTCCCGTGCTCGAGGCGCTCCGCGAAGACGGCTGTCCCGTCCCGATCTCGATCGATACGTACAAGGGCGTCGTCGCCGAGGCCGCGCTGGACGCCGGCGCATCCATCGTTAACGACGTCTGGGGCGGAAGGAAGGATCCGTCGCTGCTCCGCGTCGCCGCGGAGCGGGAAGCCCCGGTTATTCTGATGCATAATCGGGAAAACATGGACTACGGGCCGGATTTCGTGAAGGATGTCATCGCGGACCTTCGCGCCTGCGTCGCCCGGGCGCTGGAGGCGGGCATCGCGGAGGGCCGCATCGCGCTCGACCCCGGCATCGGCTTCGCGAAGACCGCGGCGCATAATTTGGAGCTGATGGGCCGCCTCGACGAAATCGTCGAGCTGGGCTACCCGGTGTTGCTCGGCACGTCCCGCAAACGGTTCATCCGCGGAGTGCTGGACGCGGGGCCGGACGACGTCGTCGAAGGCACGATCGCGACGACGGTGCTCGGCATTCGCCAAGGAATCTCGATCGTGCGCGTGCATGACGTGCTCGCGAACGCGAAGGCGGCGCGCATGACGGACGCGATCGTCCGCGCGGCGACGCCGCGATGAAGGAGGATGGATCGTCTATGGATACGATGAAGCTGGAACGGATACAACTGTATGGAAAGCATGGCGTCTATCCGGAGGAAAACAGACTCGGACAACGGTTCTACGTGAGCCTTGAATTGAAGCTCGACTTGTCCGAGGCGGGGCGAACGGACGAGCTCGAGCGCACCGTCAACTACGCCGAGGTCTACGCGCTCGCGAAATCGGTCGTCGAGGGCGAGCCGTTCAAATTAATAGAAGCATTGGCAGAGACGCTCGCTACCCGCGTGCTTGACGCGTATGCTAAAATACAGGAGGTAACGGTTCGCGTCGTGAAGCCGCATCCGCCGTTCGATATCGTATTCGACGGCGTGACGGTGGAGCTGACGCGGCGCCGGACCGCAAGCTCATGAATACGGAAACGGCCGCGTATTTAGGACTGGGCTCCAACATCGGGGCAAGGGAATCGTCGCTCGCGGAGGCCGTTCGACGGTTGAACGCGCTGGAAGGGGTGCGCGTCACGGACGCGTCGCCGCTGTACGAGACGGATCCGGTCGGGTATACGGATCAGCCTCCTTTTCTGAATATGGTTTGCAGAATCGTAACGGCTTACTCCCCGGAGGCTTTGCTGGAGGCAACGCTGGGCATTGAACGAGAGCTTGGAAGAACGCGAGACGTCCGCTGGGGACCGCGGACGATCGATATCGATATATTGCTGTACGGCGACGCGACGATCGAGACGCCGGACTTGACCGTTCCGCACCCCCGGCTGGCGGAGCGGTCGTTCGTCTTGGTGCCGCTGATGGACGTCCTTCGCGAGGAAGAGCGCGACTGGCGGCCCGGCTTCCGGGAGCGCGTCGTCGACGGTGCGGGAGTGAGAATATGGAACAGCAGCAGTTGGCGGGCCGCATTCGGGCATTCCGAAAGCTGAAGGGCCTGACGCAGAACGAACTGGCGGAGAAGATTGGCGTATCGGTTGCGATCCTTGGCGCCGTCGAGCGGGGCACGCGCAAGGCGGAGCCTCGCTTGGTGCGGGAGATCGCCGCGACGCTGGGCATCGATAAGGATGAATTAAACGGAACGACAGGAGGGTATTAAGCAATGACGCAACAAGCGAGAACGCTGAAGATCGGCAACGTGGAAACGAAAAACAACGTCGTGCTCGCGCCGATGGCGGGCGTATGCAACCCGGCGTTCCGGTTGATCGCGAAGGAATTCGGCACGGGGCTCGTCTGCGCGGAGATGGTCAGCGACAAGGCGATCCTGCACGGCAACGCGCGGACGATGGAGATGCTGTTCGTCGACGAGCGCGAGAAGCCGCTGAGCCTGCAAATTTTCGGCGGCGACCGGCATTCGCTCGTGGAAGCGGCGAAGCATGTCGATAAGCATACGAACGCCGATATCATCGACATAAACATGGGGTGCCCGGTGCCGAAAATCGTAAGCTGCGACGCGGGCGCGCGGTGGCTCCTCGATCCGAATAAAATTTACGAGATGGTTTCCTCGGTGGTCGACGCCGTCGAGAAGCCGGTCACCGTCAAGATGCGGATCGGCTGGGACGCCGAGCATATCTACGCGGTGGAGAACGCGCAGGCGGTCGAACGCGCCGGCGGCAAAGCCGTCGCCGTGCACGGCCGGACCCGAGAGCAGCTATATACCGGCAAAGCCGACTGGGATATGATTCGGCAGGTGAAGGAAGCCGTGAGCATTCCGGTTATCGGCAACGGCGACGTGGCGACTCCCGAGGACGCGAAGCGCATGCTCGATACGACCGGCTGCGACGGCGTCATGATCGGCCGAGGGGCGCTGGGTAATCCATGGATGCTGTATCGGACCGTGCAATATTTGACGAACGGCGAGCTTCCGCCGGATCCCGACGCCGCGGAGAAGATGCGCATCGCGATGCTGCACCTCGACCGCTTAATCGCGCTCAAGGGCGAAGCCGTCGCCGTGAAGGACATGCGCAAGCACTTCGCTTGGTACTTGAAGGGGCTCCGCGGCGCCGCCGAAGTGAAAAACCGCATTATGGAAGTAACGACCCGCGAGCAGGTCGTCTCGATTTTGGACGACTACGTGGCGCGGCTTACCGACGGCTCGCTCGAAGCGGGTGCAGTTTCCGTTGTTTGACATTTGCTCCCCCTTGAAATATAATCGTCAATAAATTTAACGCCTGCTTGTGTTGATGCGGCCCCGCTGTTCATATAGTAACAACAAGTCCGGTAAGCGGCTAAGGGAGTACGGCCTTGCTATCATCTTTCGGATGACGCCGTTCCCCGGGGCGATTCAGTGCTTCTTCGCAGGTTACGCACAGAATCGCGAACAAATTTTTAGACGACGGGAGCTACTTGCAATGACGGAGAAAGAGGTCATTTTAACCCAAGAGGGGTTAAAGAAGCTGGAGGAGGAGCTGGAGCATCTAAAATCCGTGAAGCGGCGCGAGGTCGCGGAACGGATTAAGATCGCGATCGGCTATGGCGATATCAGCGAAAACTCCGAGTACGAGGATGCCAAGAACGAGCAAGCCTTCATCGAGGGGCGCATTATCACGCTCGAGAAGATGCTTCGCAACGCGCGCATCATCAATGACGAGGACGTCGATACGAATACGGTGAGCGTCGGCTCGATCGTCATCCTGGAGGATCTCGAATTTAAGGACACGGTCGAGTATTCGATCGTCGGGTCCGCGGAATCGGATCCGCTGCAAAACAAAATTTCGAACGAGAGTCCGGTAGGCAAGGCGATTCTCGGCAAATCGAAGGGCTCGATCGTCGATGTGAACGTTCCTGCCGGCGTCATTCAGTATAAAATTATCGATATTAAGAAGAAGTAATATAGCCCGACGAACCTTGAAAGCTTCCTCCGGAGGCTTTTTTGGTTCCTTGGGCTTGTCCTTCATTAATAGGAGTGAGAATTCATGAGCGATGTGGTTGGGCAACAAGAAACAGAGGTCAGCGAATTGCTGCAAATTCGGCGGGACAAGCTGGAGGCGCTGCGCGGTCTGGGCGTCGATCCGTTCGGGAAGCGCTACGAGCGTACGCACTATGCCGGCGACCTGTTGAAAGCGTATGGAGACGTATCGAAAGAGGGGCTGGAGGCTGCGCCGGTGGAGGTCAGCTTGGCGGGCCGCATCATGCAGAAGCGGGGCATGGGGAAGGCGTCGTTCGCGCACGTCCAGGATTTGACGGGCCGGATTCAAATTTACGCGCGGGAGGACGAGCTCGGCGGGACGCGGTACGAGGCGTTCGACCTGCTCGACCTCGGCGATATCGTCGGCGTAAGCGGCACTTTGTTCAAGACGAAAACGGGCGAGCTGTCCGTTCGGGCGAAATCGCTCGAGGTGCTTACGAAGTCGCTGTATCCGTTGCCGGACAAGTTTCACGGCTTGACCGACGTCGAGCTTCGGTATCGCCAGCGTTACGTCGATCTTATTACGAACCCCGACGTGCAGCAGACGTTCATTACGCGCTCCCGCATCATTCAGTCGATGCGCCGTTATTTCGACGGGCTGGGGTTCCTCGAAGTGGAGACGCCGACGCTGCATTCGATCGCGGGCGGCGCGGCGGCGCGTCCGTTCGTGACGCATCACAACGCGCTCGATATGCAAATGTATATGCGGATCGCGATCGAGCTTCATCTGAAGCGGTTGATCGTCGGCGGCCTCGAGAAGGTGTACGAAATCGGACGAGTATATCGGAACGAGGGCGTGTCGACGCGGCATAACCCGGAGTTTACGATGCTCGAGCTGTATGAAGCGTACGCCGATTACCAAGACATTATGAAACTGACGGAAAACGTCATCGCCCACATCGCGCAAGAGGTGCACGGCACGACGACGATCCAATACCAAGGCGTCGAGGTCAATTTGGCGCCCCCGTTCCGCCGCGCGCATATGGTGGATCTCATCAAAGAAGCGGTCGGCGTGGATTTCTGGGCGCACATGACCGACGACGAAGCCCGCGCGCTCGCGAAGGCGCATAAGGTGCCGGTCGAGCCGTCGCATTCGTTCGGCCATATCGTGAATTCCTTCTACGAGCAATTCGTGGAGGAGACGTTGATTCAGCCGACGTTCGTCTACGGGCATCCGACGGCCATTTCGCCGCTCGCGAAGAAGAATGAGGAAGACCCGCGATTCACGGATCGGTTCGAGCTGTTCATCGTCGGACGGGAGCATGCGAACGCGTTTACGGAGCTGAACGACCCGATCGATCAGCGGCAGCGTTTCGAAGCGCAGCTCGTCGAGCGGGAGCAAGGCAACGACGAAGCGCATGAGATGGACCATGACTTCATCCGAGCGCTGGAATACGGCATGCCGCCGACAGGCGGTCTCGGCATCGGCGTGGACCGTCTCGTCATGCTGCTTACGGACGCGCCTTCGATTCGGGACGTGCTGTTATTCCCCCATATGCGGGCCCGAGCAAGCGAATGACGGACGACGACGGTCTCCTGCGGGAGGCCGTTTTTCGTTTCGAAAAACAAAATTAAAAAAACACTTGCATTCATCTAGGCGCTTGTGATATATTATTGCTTGTCGCCGCGAGAACGGCGGTGCCGAAAGGCGAAGGATGCGGACGGAACGTAAAACCTTACCGCTTGCATCGCGCCGGACGGTATGATATATTAGTCTTCCGGCTTTGAGCCGGGGAGCTTGTTCCTTGAAAACCGAACATGAGCGAAATATGCTTTAGCTAGCTTGTAATGAGCGCAGTTGAACTACCCTTTTTGGAGAGTTTGATCCTGGCTCAGGACGAACGCTGGCGGCGTGCCTAATACATGCAAGTCGAGCGGATCTTATCCTTCGGGACAAGGTTAGCGGCGGACGGGTGAGTAACACGTAGGCAACCTGCCCTGAGGACCGGGATAACTGGCGGAAACGCCTGCTAATACCGGATAATCGATGGACCCGCATGGGTCGGTCGTAAAAGACGCTTCGGC
>NZ_DASQMZ010000054.1:0-8007 GCF_035645235.1 Paenibacillus sp. | reverse complement strand
CGCCCCGTGCGTCGGCTCTTTTATTTATGCGGCGCCCCGGGGAGCGGCTACGCGCCGAGCACGGAGCGGCGCGAGCCATTTTCCGACCGTCAAGAGGACTCGACGCCTGCCGCCGGCGACGGGCTGGTTCGTGGAATGGCGGCGGGCATGGTATAATGAGGGAGTTTCGAATACGGGTGTAATGATTCGGCGAAAGGCGGGAGTTCGATGTCCCTTCGGGAGCGACAGGTCGTACCGGGCGAGCTGCTGGAGCGACGCATCGAGGAGGTGCGCGAGCTGGAGGCGTCGGAGACGGAGCGCTACGGCATTGTGAAGGATACGGTCACCGGCGAGCACTACTTGCATTATCGATACGTTCATCGGGACGTCGCGGCCGGCGGCGCGGCATCGGCTTATCATCAGTTAATGCCGATCGACAACGATGAAGTGTTGGGTTTCCTGTTTAACGGCGACGCGTTCCGATACCCGGAGGCATGGCGTCGGCCGTACTTGCGCAACGGGCCTGACGATCAATACGTCTGGTTCGATCCGTCGCCGGCGCTCGAAGCGGACGAGGCGGAGCGAGAGGCGGCGCGCATCCGCGAGACGCTGCTCGCGTTCAAGCGCAAAGGCCAATTCGGCGAGAAGGACGTGGAGCGGCTGCTCCGCGAACTGGACGACAACGCCGCCAACGATACCAAGTAAGGAGCGTGTACGGTTTGAACGAACGCACGATGGAGTTGTTCCGGGAGTTGACCGAAGCGTCCGGGGCCCCCGGCTTCGAGCAGGAGGTGCGGCGCATCTTGCGGGCGCGCCTGACGCCGGTGTCGGAAGAGATCGTCGCCGACCGGCTCGGAGGCTTGTTCGGCAAGAAGACGGGACGAGCGGACGGGCCGGTCGTCATGGTCGCGGGGCATATGGACGAGGTCGGCTTTATGGTCACGGGCATTACGGACAAGGGCATGATCAAATTCGCGCCGCTCGGGGGTTGGTGGAGTCAGGTGCTGCTTGCCCAGCGCATGCAAATCGCGACGAAGGGCGGTCGCGTCGTCGGCGTCGTCGGTTCGACGCCGCCGCATCTGCTCGACGAAGCGACGCGGGCGAAGCCGGTGGACATCGGGCAGATGTTTCTCGACATCGGCGCCGACGACCGGGCGGACGCGGAGGCGATCGGCGTTCGCATCGGGCAGCCGATCGTGCCGATCTGCCCGTTCACGCCGCTGGCCAATCCGAAAAAAATTATGGCGAAGGCGTGGGACAACCGGTACGGCGTGGGCCTTGCAATCGAGCTGATGGAAGCGCTGCAGGGCGCTTCGCACCCGAATGTCGTCTATGCGGGCGCCACCGTGCAGGAAGAAGTGGGGCTGCGGGGCGCGGAGACGGCGTCCGCGCTGCTTCGGCCGGACATTGCGTTCGTGCTCGACGCCAGTCCGGCCAACGACGCCTCGGGCGATAAATCCGCATTCGGGCAGCTCGGCAAGGGGGCGCTCCTTCGGGTGATGGACCGGACGATGATTACGCACCGGCTGATGGTCGAGTTCGTGCGGGATACGGCAGAGACCCATAAGATCCCTTATCAATATTTCATTTCGCCGGGCGGCGGGACCGACGCCGGGCGGGTACACTTATCCGGTACGGGGGTGCCGACCGCGGTCGTCGGCATCCCTGCGCGGTATATCCATACCGCCGCGGCGGTTGTCCACACGGACGATTACGCGGCTGCGAAGGAATTGTTGATTAAGCTTGTAACGGCGTGCGATCGATCGACGGTCGATACGATCGTACGCAACGAATAGGAGGACGGCGTTCATGTCAATGGGACAAGCGAGATTTTCGCCCTACGGCCCCCCGCTGACGGGGAAGGCGCGGAAACTGCTGTTGCTCGGCTCGGGCGAGCTCGGGAAAGAGGTCGTGATCGAGGCGCAGCGCCTAGGGGTCGAGACGGTCGCGGTCGATCGATACGAGGGAGCGCCGGCGTTCCACGTCGCGCATCGGTCGTACGTCATCGACATGTTGGACGGGGAGGCGCTGCGCTCCTTAATCGAGAAGGAGAAGCCGGATTTGATCGTGCCGGAGATCGAAGCGATCGCGACGCAGACGCTCGTCGAGCTGGAGGACGAAGGCTACGTCGTCGTGCCGACGGCGAACGCCGCGCGGCTGACGATGGATCGCGAAGGCATTCGGCGGCTTGCAGCAGAGACGCTCGGCTTGCCTACGGCGCGGTATGCGTTCGCCGATTCGTTGGACGAGCTGCGCGCGGCCGTCGCGGACATTGGCACGCCATGCGTGGTCAAGCCGATCATGAGCTCGTCCGGCAAAGGGCAATCGGTCTGCAAGACGCCGGAGGACGTCGAAGCGTGCTGGACTATCGCGATGGAAGGCGGCCGCGCGAAGAAGGCGCGCGTCATCGTGGAGGAATTCATTCGTTTCGATTCGGAAATCACGATGCTGACCGTCCGTTCGATTTCGGGAACGGCGTTCTGCGCGCCGATCGGCCACGTGCAAAAGGACGGCGATTACATCGAGTCGTGGCAGCCTCACGAGATGACCGAGGCGCAGCTTGCGGAGGCGCAGCGCATCGCGAAGGCGGTTACCGACGCGCTCGGCGGCTACGGCTTGTACGGCGTGGAGCTGTTCCTAGCGCCGGATAAGGTCTACTTCAGCGAAGTGTCCCCGCGGCCGCACGACACGGGGCTCGTGACGCTCGGCACGCAGGATTTGTCCGAGTTCGCCCTGCACGTGCGCGCCATTCTCGGCTTGCCGGTCCCGACGATCCGGCTGTTGACGCCGGGCGCTTCGCGAACGCTGAAGGCGTCCGACGCGCGCGAGGCGTTCGTCGTGACCGGGATCGACAAGGCGCTCGCGCTGCCGAACACGCAGGTGCGCGTCTTCGGCAAGCCCGTGACGACGCCGGGCCGACGGATGGCGGTCGCGGTAGCGACCGCAGACACCGTCGAAGGCGCGCGCGCGGCCGCGGCCGACGCGGCGGGGTGCCTGCGCATCGAGTAGGGATAAAAGATTTCTAACCAGCCGGTTCGACGGGCATCGTCGGGTCGGCTTTTTCTATGCCTTCGATACCGTTGCGCTTACTAGCTAAAATTTAGTAAGTTACTATCATAGGACGTGTGTTGATCGCCCAGCTTTGACGTATGATAACAGTAAGGAAGCGGCATGGAATAATTCGGGAAGGAAGGAGCGTCCGGACATGGGAACGTCAGAAGCGATAATCGAAGCAACCGAACGGATCGGGGCGCATAACTACCGACCGATTCCCGTCGTCGTCGAACGCGCGGAGGGCGCGTGGGTGTACGACCCGGAGGGGCGGCGGTACATGGATATGCTTAGCGGCTATTCCGCGCTGAACCAAGGCCACCGTCATCCGAAGATCATCCAAGCGCTTAAGGAGCAAGCCGACAAGGTGACGCTGACCTCCAGAGCGTTTTACAACGAGCCGATGGCCCGGTTTTACGAACGGCTGTCCGCTTACACGGGGAAGTCGACGATTCTCCCGATGAACACGGGGGCGGAGGCGGTCGAGACGGCGATTAAGGCGGCGCGGCGCTGGGCCTACGACGTTAAGGGAGTCCCGGACGGGGAGGCGAACATCATTGTTTGCGCCGGGAACTTTCACGGGCGGACCGTGACCGTGACGTCGTTTTCCTCGGATCCGTCGTACCGCCGCGGCTTCGGTCCGTTCACGCCGGGTTTTACGATTGTACCCTACGGCGACCTCGACGCGCTGCGCGACGCCATCGACGAACGCGCGGCGGCCTTCCTCGTCGAGCCCATCCAAGGGGAAGCGGGCATCGTCATTCCGCCAGACGGCTATTTGCAACGTGCGGCGCGGCTATGCAAAGAACGGAACGTGCTGTTTCTTGCGGACGAAATCCAAACCGGCTTCGGCCGCACCGGACGGAACTTCGCCTGCGACTGGGAAGGCGTCGTGCCGGATATGTATATTTTAGGCAAGGCGCTCGGCGCGGGCGTGCTGCCGGTTTCCGCGGTCGCGGCCGATGCCGAGGTGCTCGGCGTGTTCGAGCCCGGCTCGCATGGTTCGACGTTCGGCGGCAATCCGCTCGCCTGCGCGGTCGCCGTCGCGGCGCTCGACGTCGTCGAGGAGGAGCGGCTCGCCGAACGGTCGGCGACGCTCGGTGCGGCCTTCCTCGAGCGACTGCGCACGCTGCGCCACTCCTCCATCCGCGAAGCGCGCGGGCGGGGGCTCCTGATCGCGCTGGAGATGACGGGGCCTGCGAGGCCGTATTGCGAAAAGCTGATGGAACTGGGGTTGTTATGCAAGGAGACGCACGAGAACGTCATTCGCTTCGCGCCGCCGCTGATCGTGACCGAGGCGGAGCTCGAATGGGCGTTCGAGCGCATCGAGCGGGCGTTGTCCGAGACGGCGCCGCCGTCGCCGTAACCGCAGCCGGCGGGACGACCGCGTCAGCATCATATGAATTGTCGAAAAGGAGCGGATCGAAATGACCATGATTCCATATTCGCCGGAGCCCTTCACCGATTTCTCGAACCCGAAGGAAGCGCAGGCGTTCGCCGACGCGCTCGCGATGGTGCGCGGCCAGCTCGGGCGCGACGTGCCGCTCGTCATCGGAGGCGAACGCATCGCCGCGCAGCGGACGTTCGATTCTTTGAATCCTTCGAACAAGACGGAAATCGTCGGCCGCGTCGCGAAGGCGGATCGGCAACACGCCGAGCAAGCGATGCAGTCCGCTTACGACGCGCTGAAATATTGGTCGCGGGTGCCCGTCGAGTCGCGGGCGGCGGTGCTGTTCAAGACGGCCGCGATCTTGCGCCGGCGAAAGCACGAATTCAGCGCATGGCTTACGGTAGAAGCCGGCAAGGTGCGAGCCGAAGCGGACGCCGATACCGCGGAGGCGATCGATTTTATGGAATATTACGGCCGGCAGATGATCGCCATGGCGAAGCGTTCGAACGACTTGCTCGTGCCGATGCCGGGCGAGGATAACCGGCTCGAGTATATCCCGCTCGGCGTCGGCCTCGTCATTCCGCCTTGGAATTTCCCGCTTGCGATCATGGTCGGCATGACGGTCGCGTCGATCGTCGCCGGCAACACCGTCGTACTGAAGCCGGCGTCGACGACGCCCGTCATCGCGTACAAATTTTACGAGATGCTCGAGGACGCGGGGCTTCCTCCGGGCGTCGTGAACCTCGTGCCGGGCAGCGGCGCGGAAATCGGCGACTACCTCGTCACGCACAAGCTGACGCGGTACATCGCCTTCACCGGCTCTCGGGACGTCGGGCTGCGCATTCACGAGCTGTCCGCAAAGGTCGGCGAGGGGCAGATGTGGTTGAAGCGGTATATCGGAGAGATGGGCGGCAAGGATTCCATCATCGTCGACCGCGATGCGGATCTTGAGGCGGCGGCGCAGGGCATCGTCGCGTCGGCGTTCGGGTTTTCGGGGCAGAAATGCTCCGCCTGCTCCCGCGCGATCATCCATCAGGACGTGTACGACGAGGTACTCGCCCGCGCGGTCGAGCTGACGGCGTCGCTGAAGATCGGCGATGCCGCGGACCCCGCGAACTTCACCGGTC
Organism: Paenibacillus sp.; assembly: GCF_035645235.1. GTDB lineage: Bacteria > Bacillota > Bacilli > Paenibacillales > YIM-B00363 > Paenibacillus_AE. The sequence goes on along the minus strand of NZ_DASQMZ010000054.1, from coordinate 2,460 downwards.
CGGTCGTCGACGAGTCCGCCTATCGCAAAATATTGGAGTACATCGATATCGGCAAAGGGGAAGGGCGCCTCGTCGCGGGCGGCGGCGCGCCGATGGCCGAACGCGGCTACTACATTGAACCGACGATTTTCGAAGGCGTCGCGCCGGACGCGAGGCTCATGCAAGAGGAAATATTCGGGCCGGTGCTTGCGTTTTGCAAGGCGGCCGACTTCGAACAGGCGCTCGATATCGCGAACAACACGGAATACGGGCTTACCGGATCCGTCTATACTCGCAACCGCGCCCATATCGACCGCGCCCGGGACGAATTCCATGTCGGGAATCTATACTTCAATCGGAAATGCACCGGCGCGATCGTCGGCGTGCATCCGTTCGGCGGCTTCAACATGTCCGGAACCGATTCGAAGGCGGGCGGTCCCGACTATCTGCTGCAGTTTACGCAGCTGAAGCTGAGCTCGGAGAAGCTGTAACGAAAGCGAGGTGGTGCAGGTGGCTTGGGATGCTTTCTTTCGAAGCGCGGTGCTGACGGCAGCCGGCAATCCGGCGGTTCGCGCATTCTTCGAAAAGTACGGCATGCGCCTCGGCGTCGCCCGTTTCGTCGCGGCGGAGGCGCTCGAGGAGACGCTCGAGGCGGTGCTTCGGCTGAACCGGCAGGGTTTGATGGCGACGCTGGATTACTTGGGGGAGAGCGTCACGGACCGCGCGCTGGCGGTCGATGCGGCCGATCAGGCGATACTGGCGTTGCGGCGCATCGCGGAACGGCAACTCGTTTCGAACGTCTCCGTGAAGCTGACGCAGCTCGGTCTTGCCATCGATCCCGCGTTTTGCGAGGCGCAGCTGTCGCGCATCCTCGACGAGGCGGCGCGGACCGAAAACTTCGTGCGCATCGACATGGAAGACTCGTCCGTCACGCAGCCGACGATCGATCTGTTCGCGAAGATGCTTGCACGCTACGGGACGGCGCGTGTCGGCCTCGTCCTGCAATCGTACCTGTACCGATCGGAGGCGGACCGCGCGAGGCTCGGCGCGCTCCGCGCGAATGTACGCATCGTGAAAGGCGCATATAAGGAGCCCAAGGACGTCGCGTTCCCGCATAAGAAGGACGTGGACGACAATTACTTGCGCTTAGTGGAGGCTCATATGCTCCAGGGCGCGTATACGGCCGTAGCGACGCACGACGAGCGCATCGTCGACAAGGTTATCGCGTTCGCGCGCGAGCGGGGGATCGACCGGGAGCGGTTCGAATTCCAGATGCTGTACGGCATCTCGTCGTCGTTGCAGCTTCGTCTCGCGCGGGACGGCTACCGGGTTCGCGTGTACACGCCGTTCGGGGAAGCGTGGTACCCCTACTTTACGCGGCGCATCGCGGAGCGCCCGGCGAACCTGTGGTTCGTGGCCAAGGGCTTGTTCCGCTCGTAAGGACGCAACGACAAGAGGAGGCAAGGCAGGCTTATGAAAACGCAAGAAATTTCGCTCATCGGCGTGCCGATCGACCTCGGAGCCGACCGCCGCGGCGTCGACATGGGGCCGAGCGCGCTCCGCGTCGCCGGCATGCAGGCGAGGCTCGAAGGGCTCGGCTACGTCGTGCGCGACGAGGGGGACTTGGTCGTGCGCCGGCCGCGGGACTACGGGGAATACGGGCCGTCGCTCAAGTTTCTTGCCGAAATCGGCCGCGTTTGCGACGAATTGCATCGGGAGGTGTCGGCGGCGCTCGGGGGCGGCCGCTTCCCGCTCGTGCTCGGGGGCGACCACAGCCTTGCCTTCGGCACGATCGCAGGGGTGCTGCAGCATAAGCGGAAGGTCGGCGTCATCTGGTTCGACGCGCATGCGGACGTGAACGACGCGGAGACGTCGCCGTCCGGCAACATCCACGGCATGTCGCTCGCCATCGCCCTCGGCATCGGCCATCCGGCGCTGACGTCGATCGGCGGGGAAGCGGCGAGGATCGATCCGTCGAAGGTCGTCATCGTCGGCGCGCGGTCGATCGATCCCGGGGAGCGGGCGCTCATCCAGCGACTCGGGATCAAAGTGTTTTCGATGCATGACATCGATCGACTCGGCATGACGCGAGTCATGGAGGAGACGATCGCGATCGTAACCGACGGAACGGACGGCGTGCATCTGAGCCTGGATCTGGACGGCCTCGATCCCGAAGACGCGCCGGGCGTCGGGACGCCGATCATCGGCGGCTTAACGTACCGCGAAGGCCACCTCGCGATGGAGCTGCTGTCCGAGGCGGGCTGCGTCGTCAGCGCCGACGTCGTCGAAGTCAACCCGATTCTCGATCATATGAACAAGACCGGCAAGGTGGCCGTCGAATTGGTCGCCTCGCTGCTCGGAGAGCGGATATTGTAGAGGGCCGAGGGCCGAGGGCCGCGCACGCATCCGTTCCTGGGCGACCGCCCGCCGATGCCAAATCGGTGCGGGCGGTTTTTCGTTTTTTTTCGGCGGAACAAGCCC
>NZ_DASQMZ010000053.1:0-25482 GCF_035645235.1 Paenibacillus sp. | reverse complement strand
GATTCCGCCGGATTTCGGCCAAGTTACCGGAGTTCTCCGCTAACTGGGGCGGATTCCGCCGGATTTCGGTCGAGTTACCGGAGATCTCCGCTAACTGGGGCGGATTCCGCCGGATTTCGGTCGAGTTACCGGAGTTCTCCGCTAACGCAGCGGTTAATCGGCCGACTCGCGGCTTCGCGCCATCTGCTGCCAGACGGTGCCGGCCGCGGCTTCGCCCGAGGCGATGCGCTCGATCGCCATGCGCGCCTGCAGCGCGACCTCGAACTCGGGATCGTCCGCCGCGGCGCGCAGCGCGTCCAGCGCGGCCTCGTCGCCGAGGTCGTACAGGAAGCGCGCGGCGCGCCAGCGCACGATCTTGCTCTTGTCGGCGAGCGCCTCGATCATCGCCGGCTGCGCCGACGCGTCGCCGATGTCCGACAGCGCGTCGCCCGCCGTCCGCCGCACCGCGACGGACGGATCCTTCAGCATGGCGGAGAGGCGCCGCACCGCTTCGGGGGTTTTCATGTCGCCGAGATAGACGACGGCGAGCCGTCGGACGGAGAAGTTGTCGTCCGCCAAAGCTTGTTCCACGACGCCGAACGTCTCCGGCGTCGGCTTTAAGCGCTCGAGCGCCGCGTAGCGCACTTTCCAATCGGCGTCGGCGAGCCGCGCCGCCACCTCCTCCGGCGCCAGCGCCGCCGCCGCCGCCAGCTCGGGCGCCGGGGCCGCGTCGCCCATCGCCTCCGCGCGCGCCACGAGCTCCGCGAGGCGCGCGTCGTCGTAGGCGGCGTCGAGCTCCGCCGCGACGGCCTCGGCGATGTCCGGCAGCTCGCCGTACCGCACCCCGCGGTCGACGAGCGCCCGCTCGCGGATCAGGTTCGGCGACGCCGCGCCCGCCTTCATCGCCGCCTCGGCGAACCGCGCCGGCAGCGCGACGCGCGATTCCTCGATCCCGGAGCGGACGCGCACCTGCATCGGGATGCCGCGGAACGTCTGCACGAGCACATGCGCCTCGCCGTAGCCGTACGGGTTGTCTTGGGAACCCGAGAAGGAGAGGGAGGCGGCGGTTGAAGTTTCGGCGTCCGCGCCGAACGCCTCGCGCACGGCGGCGAGCACGGCGCGCCAGTCGGCGCCGGCTTCGCGCTCGAGCGCGATAAAGTCCGCGGCGTGATAGACGCTCTTCACGCCGGGAATCGCCAGCAGCGGCCGCAGATGGGCGGGGGCGGCGGAACCATTTTCACGATCGTATGCGTATTTCACCCCCGGCGCGAGCGACGCGTCGACGTTCAGCTTCATGGCGTTCGGGCTCGGGGTCGGTTCGATCGACAACAATTTCATGCTTGGAAGACACCTCCGGCTTAACGAATCTGGTCTTTATATGATAGCATAATGTATTCTCCAACACTTTTCGGTAATTATGATATAATGGAAAAGTTGCATTCTAGGCACGGAAAGGTAGGTCTCATAGATCTTATGATTACAGTATCCAACGTAACGCTCCGATTCGGGAAGCGCGCGCTGTTCGAAGACGTCAACATCAAATTCACCCCGGGCAACTGCTACGGGCTTATCGGCGCCAACGGCGCGGGAAAATCGACGTTCTTGAAAATTCTCTCCGGCGAGGTCGAGCAGACGTCCGGCGAGGTTCACATTACGCCCGGCGAACGGATGGCGACGCTGAAGCAGAACCATTACGAGTACGACGAGCATCAGGTGCTGCAGACCGTCATCATGGGCCATAAGAAGCTGTACGAAATTATGGAAGAGAAGAACGCCATCTACGCGAAGGCGGATTTCTCCGACGAGGACGGCATGCGCGCGGCGGAGCTCGAGGGAGAATTCGCCGAGCTGAACGGCTGGGAAGCCGAGGCGGAGGCGGCGGAGCTGCTCATCGGCCTCGGGATCGGCACCGAGTACCATGACCGGCAGATGGCCGAGCTCGACGGCAACTTGAAGGTGCGGGTGCTCCTCGCGCAGGCGCTGTTCGGCCAGCCGAACATACTGCTGCTTGACGAGCCGACGAACCATCTCGACATCGAGTCGATCCGCTGGCTGATCAACTTCCTCGGCAAGTTCGACGGCACCGTCATCGTCGTCTCCCACGATCGTCATTTCCTGAACGAAGTGTGCACGCACATCGCGGACATCGACTTCGGCAAAATTCAAGTGTACGTGGGCAACTACGACTTCTGGTACGAGTCGAGCCAGCTGGCGCTGAAGCTCCAGCGCGAGGCGAACAAGAAGAAGGAAGAAAAGGTCAAGGATCTGCAAGAGTTCATCCAGCGGTTTTCCGCGAACAAGTCGAAGTCGAAGCAGGCGACGAGCCGGAAGAAGCTGCTCGAGAAAATCTCCCTCGACGACATCAAGCCGTCCAACCGGAAATATCCGTTCATCCACTTCAAGGGCGAGCGCGAGGCCGGCAAGCAGATGCTGCAGATTCAGGGGATCAGCAAGACGGTCGACGGCGAGAAGGTGCTCGACAACCTGAACCTGATGATCAACACGGGCGACAAAATCGCCTTCGTCGGCCCGAACAGCCTGCCGAAGACGACGCTGTTCCAAATTATCGCGGGCGAGCTCGAGCCGGACGCGGGCGAATACAGCTGGGGCATCACGACGACCCAGGCGTATTTCCCGAAGGACAACTCGAAATATTTCGACGGCGTGGACCTGAACCTCGTCGACTGGCTCCGCCAATATTCGAAGGATCAGGACGAATCGTTCGTGCGCGGCTTCCTCGGCCGGATGCTGTTCTCGGGCGACGAGGCGCTGAAGAAGGCGAGCGTGCTGTCCGGAGGCGAGAAAGTGCGCTGCATGCTCTCCCGCATGATGCTTTCCGGCGCGAACGTGCTCATCCTAGACGAGCCGACGAACCATCTCGACCTCGAGTCGATTACGGCGCTGAATAACGGCCTCGTCGACTTCGACGGCACGGTGCTGTTCACGTCGCACGACCACCAGTTCGTCAACACGATCGCGAACCGCATCATCGAAATCGCGCCGAAGGGCGTGATCGATAAACAGATGACGTATGACGAATACTTGGAAAATGAAGACGTAAAACGTCTACGCGAAAGTTTATACGAATAAACCGCGCCGAGCCGCACCGGCTCTCGAGCCCCAGTCGGTCATATAACGTACACGAATCCGAACTTTTTGTGAAGGTTTGTGCCGTTAAATTGACAAACATGGGGCTCGAACTTATAGTTAGTATGGTGTCTTTACAGGCCCAAAAACCATTGATACGGCGCGGTTTTTACTGCGAAAATATTCCATAAGCGGGGTTGATCCACACAATGCTGAAGCTGTTAAGAGGGAAGCGCATTCTTCTCCTGTTCGCCATGCTGGCGACGCTCCTCGCGGGCTGCTCGGAGGACGCGTCTCCGCTCAACCCGAAAGCGACGCAAGGACAAGAGCAATTGAATTTGATGATTTTGTCGCTTGTCATCATGGTCATCGTCGTCGTGGTCGTCTTCGCGATCTCGGTTTACGTGCTCGTGAAATTCCGCGCGCGCAAAGGCGATAAGAGCATCCCGAAACAAGTCGAAGGCAACCACAAGCTGGAGATTATCTGGACGGTCATTCCGATCATCCTGCTCACGATTTTGGCGGTACCGACAGTCGGCTACACGTTTAAACACGATCAGAATCTGTCTCAAAATCCGGACGCGATCAAAGTTCAAGTCGTGGCGCACCAGTTCTGGTGGGAATTCAACTACCCGGAACTCGGCATCTTCTCCGCGCAGGAAGTCGTCATGCCGGTCGGCAAAGATATTTCGTTCGAGCTGACGTCCGCGGACGTCAACCACTCGTTCTGGATTCCGGGTCTCGGCGGCAAGAAGGACACGAACCCGGGCCTCACCAGTTACATGCATCTGACGCCGATGGAGATCGGCACGTACAAAGGCAAATGCGCCGAGCTGTGCGGACCGTCTCACGCCTTGATGGACTTCAAGGCGCATGTCGTCACCGAAGAGGAGTTCGCCGCATGGGTGGCCGATATGCAGACGCCGCCTGAGGAAGAGCTCGCCGAAGCGATGGAGGCGGAAGATCTTGCCGCGGGCGAAGCGTTGTTCCGCGAAAACTGCATCTCCTGCCACGCGATTCAACCGGACGGCCGCAGTCCTGTGGCGCCGCATCTGAACGGCTTCTCGGAGCGCGACTTCGTCGCGGGCATCTTGAACAATACGGAAGAGAACGTGAAGGAATGGATTGCGGATCCGAACGCGATCAAGCCGGGCACGCTCATGCCGAAGGTAGATTTGTCGGAAGAAGAGCTCGACCAGCTGACGCAATACCTACTTCAGTTGAAATAAGGGAGCTGCGGCTCCCCTACCATTTTCACCACATAAGGAGGTTGGCCCGGTGGCTAACGCACACGCAGCGCACCACGATGCGCACCACGTGAAGCGCTACACAGGTCTGATGGACTGGTTGACGACCGTCGACCATAAGAAAATCGGCATCCTGTACATGCTCGCCGGCGGTTTCTTCTTCTTGATTGGCGGCATCGAAGCGATTTTGATCCGACTTCAGTTGATGGGCCCGCAGATGAGCGTCGTAGACGCGCAGACTTATAACGAATTGCTTACGATGCACGGCACGACGATGATCTTCCTTGCGGCGATGCCGATTATTTTCGGCTTCATGAACGCCGTCGTGCCGCTGCAAATCGGCGCGCGCGACGTCGCGTTCCCGTTCCTGAACTCGCTCGGCTTCTGGACGTTCTTCTTCGGCGGCGTCCTGCTTAACCTGAGCTGGATTTTCGGAGCGGTGCCGGACGCGGGCTGGACGGCGTACGTCCCGCTCTCCAGCGAGCAATTCAGCTCGCACCGCGGCGTCGATTTCTTCTTGATGGGCCTTCAGGTCGCCGGTATCGGCACCTTGATCGGCGGCATCAACTTCCTGGTTACGATCATTAACATGCGCGCGCCGGGCATGGGCTTTATGCGCATGCCGATGTTCACGTGGACGTCGTTCATTACGTCGGCGCTCATCTTGTTCGCCTTCCCGGCGCTGACCGTCGGCCTCGTGCTCCTGACGTTCGACCGGCTGTTCGGCGGCAATATCTTCGATCCGAACATGGGCGGCAACATCGTGTTGTGGCAGCACATCTTCTGGATTTTCGGGCACCCTGAAGTATACATCCTCGTGCTTCCGGCCTTCGGCATTATTTCCGAGGTCATCCCGACGTTCTCGCGCAAGCGGCTCTTCGGTTACAGCGCGATGGTATTCGCAACGGTGCTGATCGGCTTCCTAGGCTTCATGGTGTGGGTGCACCACATGTTCACGACGGGCATGGGCCCGATCGCGAACGCCCTGTTCGCGGTCGCGACGATGCTGATCGCGATTCCGACCGGTATCAAAATTTTCAACTGGCTCTTCACGATGTGGGGCGGTCAGATCAAGTTTACGACGGCGAACCTGTTCGCCATCGGCTTCGTTCCGACGTTCGTTATGGGCGGCGTGACGGGCGTCATGCTGGCGGTGCCGCCGGCGGACTTCCAGTTCCACGACAGTTACTTCGTCGTCGCGCACTTCCATTACGTTATCGTCGGCGGCATCGTATTCGGCTTGCTGGCGGGCTTGTTCTACTGGTGGCCGAAGATGTTCGGCGTATTCCTGAACGAGTTCTGGGGCAAGGTGACGTTCTGGCTGTTCTTTATCGGCTTCCATCTGACGTTCTTCATTCAGCACTTCCTCGGCATGATCGGCATGCCGCGACGGGTATATACGTATCTCGGCGAGGAATACAACCCCGGATGGGGCTGGATGAACATGCTGTCGACGGTCGGCGCGTTCGTCATGACGGCCGCGATCTTGATCCTCTTGGTCAACATCGTCGGCTCGTTGACGAAGCCGAAGACCGCGAAGGCGGACGCGTGGGAAGACGGCCGGACGCTCGAGTGGACGATCTCGTCCCCGGCGCCGGAGTACAACTTCAAGCAGACGCCGCTCGTTCGCGGCATCGACGCTTGGTGGAAAGAGAAGATGGAAGGCAAGACGGAGATGACGCCGGCGGAGCCGGTCGGTCCGATCCATATGCCGTCGCCATCGATTCTCCCGCTCTTTATGTCGCTCGGCTTGTTCGGCGCGGCGCTCGGCTTTATGTACAGCGAAGAGTTGAACGGGTATTACTTGGCGGTCGCGGGGCTGCTGCTTACGTTCTTCTGTATGTTCCTTCGCTCGGTGTATGACGATCACGGCTTCCATATCGATCCGAACGACGACAAGGGGGTAGGGGCATGAGCAGCGTACCTCACGCGGATCCGCACGCGCACGGCGTGCACGGCGAATTGCCTCACGAGCCCGAGCGCGCGACGCTCGAAGGCCGCAATAAGCTGTTAGCGTTCTGGTTGTTCCTCGGCGGCGAGTGCGTGCTGTTCGGCACGTTGTTCGCCACGTTCATGACGCTCCGCCACAATACGATGGGCGGCCCGGACGGGGCGCACCTGTTCGATCTGGTGCTCGTCGCTTGGGCGACGTTCATCCTGCTCACGAGCTCGCTCACGAGCGTGTTCGCGATTCAAGCGATGCACGGCAAACAAGTAGGAAAGTTAATGTTATGGCTCGGCATTACGGTGTTGCTCGGTCTCGGCTTCCTCGGTCTCGAGGTGTACGAGTTCATCCACTACGTACATGAAGGCCACCGCTTCAATTCGAGCGCGTTCGGCACGTCGTTCTACTCGCTCGTCGGCTTCCACGGCGCGCACGTCGCGTTCGGGGTGCTGTGGATCACGCTGTTGATCTTCCAACTGGCGAAGAAGGGCTTGACGACGGTAACGGCGCCGAAGGTGTACGTTGCAGCGCTGTACTGGCACTTTATCGACGTCGTGTGGGTGTTCATCTTCACGATCGTATATCTCATGGGAAAGATGGGGTGATCCGGAATGGCCGATCATACGCTCAATAACGAGTCGGGGAACGGCACGACCGTTCGCCGGAAGCACCGCCACGAGGGCCCGAAGAACCATCTGCTCGCCTTCGTGCTGTCGATCCTGCTGACGGCGTTCGCGTTCCTCGCGGTCGCTTACGCGCTCGTCTACGAGAAGACGCACGTCGAGCCTTGGTTTGTATACTTCTTCATTATCGGGCTTGCGATTTTCCAAGCGGTCGTGCAGCTGGCGTACTGGATGCATATGAAGGATCGCGGGCACGGCTGGCCGATCTTCGGCATCGCCTTCGGATTTTTCGTCGCGCTGACGTGCGCGGCGGCGGGTCTGCTCTGGTCTTGGTGGTAAGGGAAGAAAGCAGAAATACAGTCATCGGTAGCTGCGGGCAGGCGGAGGTTCGGTCACACGAATCGCCGCCTTCTCGCGTCTAGGGGGCGGCGCCGCCGCTCCGCGAGAATCATTTTCCATAAGGGAGGTTTGCGCAATGTTCGGATTGGACGGGATCGGGTGGACGGCGATGTGGAGCCCGGTAACGCTCGCGTCGTTCGTCTTGGCGGCGGGATTGTATTTATACGTCACCGGGCCGGGCCGCGCGCGGTTCGCAGGCGCCGCCCCGGTATCCCCCGTAAAGAAAGCATGGTTTCTCGGCGGTTTAGTCTTCTTGTACGGCGCGTTCGGGAGCCCGATCGACGTGCTTGGCCATATGATGTTCACGTTCCACATGCTGGGGATGTCATTCGCTTATATCATCGCCGCGCCGATGCTGCTCGCAGGCACCCCGGAATGGCTGCTCCGTCCGATCGGGCGATTGCCCGGGATGCGGCGGTTCAAGTTTTTGTTGCATCCGATCGTCACGCTGCTTTTGTTTAACATGGCATTCTCGGTGTATCACGTGCCGGCGGTACACGACTACGTCATGACGAATTTCGCGCTGCATACGGCGTATTATGTGCTGCTGATGATTACGGCGCTGCTCATGTGGTTCCCGATCATCTGTCCGGTATCCGCCTTCGATAAGCTCGAAGGGTTTAAGAAGATGGGTTACATCTTCGCGAACAGCGTGCTGCTGATGCCGGCTTGCGCGCTGATCATCTTCTCGAATACGCCGATGTACGGGACGTACACCGATCCGGGCCTGTGGGCGATCGCGATGGGGTATTGCGTGCCGCAGGGCGCGGCGGCGCTGCTGGACATGTTCAGCGGCCCCCACACGCTCGCTTGGATGGAGCCGCTCGAGGACCAGAAGCTTGGCGGCGTGCTAATGAAGCTCATTCAGGAGACGGTGTACGGCTCTATCTTGATTTTCGTGTTCCGGCAGTGGTACCGGAAGGAAAACCCGCGCCGCGACGACGGAGGCGACTCGCTCGATCCGTCGCCGGCCTACTTCGAGCGACTGCGCGCGGCTTCCGAGGCCGAACCGGCGAAATAAGTCTATCGAACGATTGCTTACGAAGCACACGTCTACCCCGGCGAACCGGGTGCGGGCGTGTGCTTTTCGGTTTTATTACGGATCTGTTGCCTTTTTAAAGCTAGTTCGATTATTATTATAAGTATTATTGTAATAAAGGGATGGATTCGATAGATGAGAACTCTACAGCTTACTTTAGAAGAAGCCCTCGAGGTCTGCAAAGCGCTGACCAACGAGCACCGGGTACAGATGCTGAAGGTGCTGAACCAGGGGCCCTTGAACGTGAACGAGCTGTCGGAGATGCTGAACATCCCGTTTTCTACGGCGGCGGTCAACGTGAAAAAACTGGAAGACAGCGGGCTGATCCAAACGGAGATGATTCCGGGGCGGGGCAGCCAGAAGGTGAATACGAAAAAATACGACAGAATCGTCATTAACCTCGGCCCGCTCGAACCGCAGCTCGAAAACAATGTCATTTTGGAGATGGGCATCGGGGAATATACCGACTGCGAGGTGGAAGCCACCTGCGGACTGCTGGGGGAATTCGGCATCCTCGGTATTATGGACGACCCGCGTTCGTTTTATGAGCTGTCGCGCAAGGACGCGGAGCTGCTATGGTTCCGGACGGGCTTCGTCGAATATCGTTTCCCGAATCGAATTCCCTATGGGGCCAAAGCGGAGGACCTCGAGTTTACGGCGGAGGTTTGCTCGGAAGCGCCCTATTATAAAGTGGACTGGCCTTCGGACATTACGGTGTGGATCAACGGCGTCGAAGTCGGCACCTGGACTTGTCCCGGAGATTTAGGCGGAGAGAAGGGTTTTCTGACCCCGGATTGGTGGGCCACGCGCAATACGCAATACGGGCTGTTGAAGCATTGGTTAATTACGGATCGAGGCAGCTTCATCGATGGTCTACAGATTTCTAATGTGACGGTTTCGGATTTGAAGCTGTCCAGCAAGCCGTTCGTCTCCGTCCGCATCGGCGTCAAGAAGGATGCCGTCAATGCCGGAGGAATCAACCTGTTCGGGAAGCGGTTCGGAAACTATGAACAAGGACTTATGCTTAGAATTAAGTACGGGAACAACCGATAACGCCGGAAAGTGGGCGCTCCGATATTTCGACGTTTTTTTACAAACAATTTACTTGTAATAAAACAATAATTAGTGTTATTATAAATATTGTAATGAAACGAAAAATATGATTATTTGGAGGGTCACGCATGAAGAAGAGTTTTGGCGTAATGCTAGCGTCCGTTCTGTTTGCTGCTTCTGTTTTAGCAGGATGCGGAGGCGGGAACGATGCCGAACCGAAACAAAGCGCTCCGAGCAAAGAAGGAACAGAAACTTCGACGGGCACTGAAAAGCCTGCCACAAATGAAAGCGATACCAAGCCTGTCGAGACCGTGAAACTGGTGTATTGGACCCCGCTTAGCGGCGGCGACGGCGACTACATGAAGGCGATGGTCGACAAGTTTAACGGAAGCCAAAAAGAAGTCCAAGTGGAAATGTTAAACTTCCCTGCAGGAGAATACTATACGAAGCTGCGTACGGCGATTGCCTCCAAGCAAGGACCGGACGTCGCGATCGCGCATACGAGCAAGCTTCCCGAGCTCATTCCGGCGAACGCGATGGAGAGCTTGGATGACGCGGCTGCAGAGGCGGGCGTCGATTGGAGCACGTTCAACCCGAACATCTTGAACGCGCTCGTCAGCGAAGGCAAGCACATGGCGATTCCGCTGGACACGCACGCGCAAATTATGTTCTACAACAAGAAGATTTTGCGCGACGCAGGCTTGCTCGACGCCAACGACAAGCCGAACATTCCGCCGGGTCCCGACGGTTTCCTGAAATATTTGGAGGATATTAAAGCGAAAGTGCCTGCGGACGTCATGCCGTTCGCCACGACTTCGGGCGGAAATCAACCGTTCTGGGCTTGGTGGGGACTGTACAGCCAAATGGGCGGCCAATTGATCGGCGACGACGGGAAGGCGGCCTTCAACAACGACAAGGGTCTGCAAGCGCTGGAGCTCTTGGAGACGATGATCAAAAAAGAACTGTGGCCAATGAACATTAAGAACGGCGGCGAAATCTTCAATAGCGGCAAGGCCGCGCTTTCCTTCAACGGCGTCTGGTACGTAGGCGTCACCGAGAAAGTGCCGGATCTCGAATTCGGCGTTATGCCGGTGCCGAAAATTTACGATAAGCCGGCCGTATGGGGCGACAGCCACACGCTGTTCGTTCCGACCCAAGCGAAAGAGGATAACGCGAAACTGGTCGGCGCGGTGAAATTCGCCAACTGGCTCGCGGACAACGGCTCGATGTGGGCGCAAGCAGGACACGTGCCGAGCAAGCCGGCCGCGCTCGAATCCGCGGAGTTTAAAGCATTGCCGTATCGCGCGGACTATGTAGAACTCGCAAGCTACGTCAGCTACTTGCCGAACCACGAGAAGACGTTCGCCATCGGCGAAGCGTTGAAGGCGAACTTCACGCTCATGACGAACGGTCAAGCGACGGCGAAGGACGTTCTCGCTCAAGCCGAGAAGGAAGCGAACGATCTGTTAGCGAAGTAAGCGGCAAGGTAACGGGGGTGTTTCGAATTTATGAAACACCCCCATCTTTTGCGAAGAAGGGAGAGTGCCCTGATGATTTCAGCGAATCGAAAGAAAAGCTCCGGCGTCGAAATAGGGGTCGCCTGGTTGTTCCTGCTCCCGTATTTAGTATTTTACGTGTGGTTTATGCTGTATCCGATTTACAAAGGGTTTATCATGAGTTTGCACGAATGGGCCATCGGAATCGAACCGGAGTTTATCGGGCTTGGAAATTACGCAGAGATGCTGACGGACCGCCATTTTTGGGAAGCGCTGTGGCACACGGTGTATTTCGTTATTATATCTACGCCTTCGCTTGTGGTCGTCGGGTTGCTGCTTGCACTTATTGTGAACGCAGGTCTGAAAGGGACAACGTTTCTGCGTTCGGCGTTTTTTTTGCCGCACATCTTATCCATCTCCGTAATCAGCAGCATCTGGGTGTTCATTCTTCAGCCTTATACGGGGCTGATGAACACCATCCTTCATAAATTGGGTGTCGTCAACGAGATTTTCTGGTTAAGCGACGCGAATCTGGCTTGGTTTTCCATCCTGATCGCGACCGTATGGTGGACGGTAGGCTTCAACATGGTGTTGTTCCTGGCCGGACTCCAGGAGATCCCGGACGATTGGTACGAAGCGGCGCGGATCGACGGAGCGAACGCGTGGGACAGCTTCTGGAACATTACGATTCCATCGCTGCGCGGAGTCATCTTGCTGATCGTCGTGCTGCAGTCGATCGCGTCCTTCAAGCTGTTCGGGCAACCGTGGCTGATGACGCAAGGCGGACCCGGAACGGCGACCCGCCCGCTGGTGCAGTACATCTACGAAACCGGCTTTAAAGCGAACGAGATGGGTCTCGCCTCCGCCATGTCATACATCCTCTTCTTGGTCATGATTTTGATTGCTTATTTCCAATATAAATTTATAGCCAAGAAAGATTAATCGGCGAAAGGAGGATGCTAAGTGACGGTATTGAATCGGAAAACACCTACGTCTCGAAAATTTCTATACTTATTGGGTTATGGAATGATCGTGTTATGGCTGATCCCGCTGATTTGGATGGCCTTCTCCTCGTTGAAGCCGCAAGGCAGCCCGGTCACCGTACTCAGCGCGTTGTTTAAACCGCCTTTTACATTAGAGAATTTCCTATATGTTACGAGCACGGCGGCCTTGTGGCGGTGGACGTGGAACAGCGCCGTGATCGCGGTAGTGACGACCGCGGGCACGCTCGCGATCACCTCCATGGCGGCATTCGCGTTGTCGCGATTGCATTTTCCGGGGAAGAGATTTGCGTTCTGGCTTATTATCGCGGGCTTGATGGTGCCGACGGAGGCTACCATTATCCCGTTGTTCCAGATGATGATCGACAGCGGATTGATTAATAGTTATAGTTCAATTATTTTTCCGAGCTTGGCGGCTCCGCTGGGCGTGATGATTCTGAAGCAATTTTACGACGGGATTCCGAACGAGCTGGTGGAGGCGGCGAAGATCGACGGCGCAGGCTTCTTGCATGTGTACTTCCATATTTTCCTTCCGCTCTCCCGCTCGTCGATGGCTGCGCTGGCGATCTTTACGTTCATCAGCTCGTGGAACAACTTCCTATGGCCTTTCCTTGCCGTGAATTCCGAGGAGATGATGACGCTGCCGATCGGCATTCCGTTATTCCAAGGCAGCCACGGCCAAGAGTTGACGCTGCCGATGGCGGCGAACGTATTGGCGAGCTTGCCGGCCATCCTGGTGTTTGTCCTGTTCCAAAAGCATATTATTAAGGGCATTACCATGACGGGGATTAAAGGATAAATAGAGATACAGATAGAGGCATTATAAAGTGGAGGGATATCGGGTGAGACGACAATGGAAGCTGTCAGGCTCCTGGTCATTCGAGATAGATCCGAAAGATCTGGGGGAAGCGAACGGCTGGTACGAGCCGGGGCGGACCGGCGGAATGGAAGTGCAGGTTCCTCATATCTGGCAACGGGAGCCGGCGTTCCTCAATTATTACGGCGCGGCATGGTATACGCGTTCGTTCCGGTTAGAATCGAGAGAGCCGGGGCGACGGGTGTACGTTCGGTTCGAGGCCGTCGATTATGCCGCGCGCGTGTGGGTGAACGGGCGATACGCCGGCGAGCATGAGGGCGGCTTTACGCCCTTCGAATTCGATATTACCGATTGCTTGACCGAGCATGGCGATCAATCGATCAGCGTACGCGTGTACGATCCCCAAGATAACGCGGATATTCCTATCGGGAAACAAGGCAGCTGGTATACGAGAGTCAGCGGGATTTGGCAAGATGTGTACCTAGAAGAGCGTTCGCCCGTTTACATCGACAAAGCTTGGATTACGCCGGATATCGAACGCGGCGCCATTACCGTAAAATATCGGTTGGGTGGATTCGTTCCCGCGAACGGCGGGATCTCGCTGTCCTACACGGTGGCGCATCACCTGAGCGGGGATGTGGTAACGCCCGGTCGGATGTACGCCGTAGATTCGCCGGAAGGCGTTTTCGTAGTGGAGATTCCGAACGCGACGTTGTGGAGTCCCGAAAACCCTCACTTGTACGACCTGCACCTGGAGCTAGTGAGCCAAGGCGCGATCGACCGGAAAACCGACCGTTTCGGCATGCGCAAGGTCGAGCATGCGGACGGAATGGTGCAGCTGAACGGCAAGCCTCTTTACATTCGCGGGGCGTTGGATCAGGCGTTTTATCCGGACACGATCTATACGGCGCCGTCCGACGAATACATCCAACGGGAAATTCAGCTCGCGAAGGAAATGGGCTTCAATTTATTGCGCAAGCATATTAAGGTGGAGCTTCCCCGTTATTTATACTGGGCCGATCGGATGGGGATGTTGATTTGGGCGGAAACGCCGAATTACGTGAAGTGGACGCCGACCGGCACGCAACGGTTCCGCAACGACCTGTTTGCGATGGTCGACCGCGACTACAACTGCCCGTCCATCGTGATATGGTCCCTCTATAACGAAGAGTGGGGCTTGGAGTGGGATATGGCCGCCGATCCGGAGAAGCAGCGCCACGTCGCGGAGCTGTACGACGATCTGAAAGCCTACGATCCGACGCGCCTCCTCTGCGACAACAGCGGCTGGACCCATGTCAAGACGGATATTAACGATCATCATCGGTACTTCGTGTGCCCCGACCAGCTGGATGCATGGAAGCGGGACTTGGACGAGTTCGTCGTCGGCGACCCCGATCGTAACTTCGTAGAAGGCTACCGCTCGAATGGTGAGCCGATTATCGTTTCGGAATTCGGCGTCTGGGGCTTGCCGAGCATGGAGAAGCTGAAGGCGCACTACGGAGACCAAGAGCCATGGTGGTTCATCAACCAGGGGGAAGAATCCCATCAAGAGGATTATAAGAAGCCTATAACCGCGGAGGCTCATTTCTCCAAATTCGGGCTGGACCGAGCATTCGAATCGTTCGAGCAACTGGCTGTCGCTTCGCAGCGCAGAATGTTCCGCGCCGTCAAGTCGGTCATTGAAGAAATGCGGAAGCGTCCCGCGGTCGCCGGCTATGTCGTGACGGAGTTTACGGATATCGAGTGGGAGACGAACGGCTGGCTCGACTACTTGCGGAACCCGAAAGAGGGGTTCGAGCGATTGAAAGATTTTAACGGCGCCTTGGCGGTCATGGCCGATGGCGTGAAGCATAATCTGTGGGCGGGAGAACGTCAGGCTTGGGACGTCGTTATTTCCAACCATGATCTTCGTTTCTTCCGGGGCGTCGTTCGTTGGTCGATCGAGGGCACGGAAGCAAGCGGCGAAATTCCGCTTCACGTCGACGGCGAGCTCCATGTCCGGTTGGAGAAGTCGATCGTCTTCGTCGTGCCGGAGGTAACGAAGGCGGGCACGTATTCGCTTCGGCTCGAGCTCCGGAACGGCGAGGAGATCGTCGCCTCGAACGAAGAGGAGCTGACGTTTTCGCCGAGGGAACTGCGGCTTCCGGGTACCCCGGTTACGCCTTACCGGCTGCCTGCGGACTTCGCGGAGCGGCTGCAGGCTCATGGAGCGGACGTGCAGGAGGAGCTGCGGCAAGATGCGGTGATCCTCACGGATTGCTTGGATCAAGCCGTGTTGAATGTCGTTCGCGAGGGAGGCCATGCCGTATTTTTAGCGGAGCGCGGGGAACAGCTGCTTCACCGAGCTCAGTTCACGTTCCGGCACTTGCCGGAAGGGGAGAGCTGGCCGCGGGCGTCTTCGTTCAACTTCGTGGATACGTCGCGGTTCGATGGCGTGCCGCTTCTGCCCGAGATGGGTTGGGAGGTGGACGAGCTGATTCCGAATTACGTACTGCCGTTCACCGATTACAAAATCGGGGGAGGTCGCCGTTCGATTCCGCTGTTCGGAAATCCGGGCCTCGCCGAAAGCAGCGAAATTATTTCGGGCTACTTCCAGGGGTGGATCGGCCAGGTCGGCGGTTCCATCGTTCGCAAGCCATACGGCAAAGGTTCGATTCTCGTCGTGACATGGAGGCTGCTCGACCATTACGGAAAACACCCGACCGCCACGCAAGTGTTGCATAAACTGTTGGAGATGAAATAAGCCTTCGCACTCCTCGCCAGAACGCTAGGCGTCCCGTCGATTCGGGGCGCCTTCTCTGTATTCCCCAAGCGCGTCGAGGCAGCCGCAAGGAAAAGGATAGAAAGCTTGGAAGACGAAATCGAAGAAGAGCGCAGATTGGAGCCGCAGCTTACCTGCGTGAATGGAACAGACCCATGGACATCTCCATGGGTCTGTTCGGTTTCTTGGAAAAGACGAAGAAGACACCGCAGGCGTGGAGTCTTCTTTTTTTCTGGGATTGACAGGGAAAATCGGTGCGGATATAGTGTGTATATAGATATGCACACATAAACACAGGGGGCCTCGGAATGCTGAAGGATGCGATCTGGTTCAATCGGAAGCAATGGGCATACACGAAGCTGGGGTTCGGCTTTACGCTGGCCTTCTATGCGACGTACGGCGGTCTGGCCGGCATGTTCTCGGGCGACTGGTTCGAGGAGATGGAGACGTTCCAGGCGGTCATGACGGATTTCGTCGTGTTGGCGTTCATGTCCTGCGTCGGCTTCGTCTTCTCGAAGGGGTATCTCAACAACCCTTATTGGAAAAACGACGCCTTCACCAAACGGCTGGCAACGCTTCGCACGCACCCGATTCCGGTCGAGACGCTGGCTATGAGCCGCTCGGTGCAGCTTGCGGCGGTTTCGCCGTTGTCCGCTGCGGTATTCTTCGGCGTGTTTTACGCCGTAAGCGAATGGGCGCAGTCGCTCCATCCGGCGACGTTCCTCCAATTCGCCTTCGTCTGGCTCGCGTTCGGCAACGTCTGCGGGGCGTGGTTCGTCCTCCAAGAGTGGGGGGCGAGCGGCAAGCAATATTTGCTGCGCAGCGTATACGCGATGTTGGCGTACGTCGCTGCGGGCGCCGTCCTGTATGTTACGACGAAGAAACATGTCACCATCGGCTTGGCGGAGGCCATCGACGCGCCGGGCGGATGGGTCTGGACCCTAGCGGCGCTGGCGGCTGCGGTCGCGGCGCACGTCTGGATGCAGCGGCGGCTGCGGCGCATCTTGCACCGCCGGGATTTCGCATGAGAGGCGGTGACGAACGGCATGGCACTACCGATCCGCATCTCGCATGACAGCGCCGAACCGCTGTATCATCAAATCGCCGCCCAGATGCGAACGTTGATCTTTAGCGGACAATTGGCCGCCGGGACGCTGCTTCCGTCGATACGAGAGCTTGCGGTCGAGACCGAGTGCAGCGTCATTACGATTCGGAGGGTGTATCAAGAGCTGGAGAGTGAAGGCCTCGTGAAGACGAAACAGGGGACCGGGACGTTCGTATCCGAAGTCGAGCCAAGCCGCAGAGGGCGATACCAAGCCGAGGCCGTGCGGGAGACGCTGACGCAAGCCGTCGAGCGGAGCAAGATGTCCGGATTGACGCGGGAGGAAATTCGGGACGCCTTCGAGGCGGCGCTGCGGCGCGTCTTCGGCGACCGAGAGGAGGGAGCGACATGAAGCCGATAATCGAAGTGAAGGGAGCGGCCAAGCGGCGGCGCGATTTCCGGCTCGGACCGCTGGACTTGACGGTCGAGAGCGGCTTGATCGTCGCCCTCGTCGGACCGAACGGTTCGGGCAAGAGCACGTTCTTTCATCTGCTGATGGGGCTGCTTCAGCCGGAGGAAGGCAGCATAGAGCTCTTCGGCGCGAAGGCGTGCCCCGAACGGGATGTGGAGATCAAGTCGCGCACCGCCTACGTCGGCGACTCGATCTCGCCGATCGACGAGACGATGACGGTCGAAGCCTGGAAGGCGTTCGTCTCCCGGTGGTATCCGTCGTGGAACGAAGCGACGTGGCGACGGCTGTCCGATCGACTCGAGCTGGACCCGCGCAAGAAGCTGAAGGAGCTGTCGACCGGCATGGCGAAGCGGCTCGCGTTCGCGCTCGCCCTCTCGCACGACCCGGAGCTGTTGCTGCTCGACGAGCCGTCCTCCGGCCTCGATCCGTTCGCGTGGCGCATCATGATGGAGGAGATTCACGGCTTCATGGACGGGCGCGACCGCGCCGTCGTCGTCGCGACGCACATCATGGAGGAGGTCCGACGGCTCGCGGACTTGATCGTATTCCTTTATAACGGGCGGATTGTAGGCGTCTATGAGAAAGACCAACTGCTGGACGATTGGAAAACGATCTGGACCTCCGATCCCGCGGACGCCGTTCGGCAGCTGCCGGGGGTCGTGGCGGCCGAGAAGGTCCGCGGCGGCGGCGCGCGGCTCGTGACGAGCGACGCACGGCGCACCGAGGCGGCGCTCCGGGAGCGCGGCATCGCGCCGGTCGAGACGAGGGCGGTCGAGCTCGAAGACATCTTATGGCATCTTATGGAGCAGGATAAACAACGGAACGGGAGCGTGAATTAACGCATGGCAGCGTTGACGGTAGAACGCGTCGTCAAGCAATACGGCGACAAGCGGGCGGTGAACGGCATCTCCTTCGAGGCGCAGCGGGGCGAAATTTACGGGCTGATCGGAGCGAACGGCGCCGGGAAGACGACGACGATGCGGATGGTGCTCGGCCTCATCTATCCGGACGAGGGCAGCATTCGATACGACGGCCGTCCATACTCCAAGGATGTGAAGCAGCGGTTCGGTTATTTGCCGGAGGAGCGCGGGCTGTACCCGAAGGTGAAGGTAAGCGATCAAATATTGTACCTCGCGGAGCTGCGCGGGATGCGTCGGTCCGATGCCGACCGCGCGTTGAAGTCGTGGCTCGAGCGGTTCGGCGTGCCGGAAAACTACGGCAAGAAGGTCGAGGAGTTGTCGAAGGGCAATCAGCAAAAAATTCAATTTATCGCGGCCGTCATTCATGATCCGGATTACCTCATTCTCGACGAGGCGTTCAGCGGGCTCGACCCGGTCAACGTCGAGCTGCTCAAAGCGACGATCGCGTCGCTGAAGAGCGAAGGGAAGACGATTCTGTTTTCCAGCCACCGGATGGAGCATGTCGAGGAGCTGTGCCAGAACGTCTGCATTCTCGATCGGTCGAACGCGGTGCTGCAGGGCAGCCTGCGGGAAATCAAGAGCCGCTTTCCGAGAGAACGGGTGCTGCTCGCGACCGAGACGCCGATGGAAGGGCTGGAGTCGATCGAGGGCGTGACGGCGGTAAAGCGAAACGAAAACGGCTACGACATCGCGATTCGGGACGAGTCGGCGGCGCAGCGCGTGCTGCGACTCGCGGCGGAGACGAACGTCGTGACGCGGTTCGATTTGATGGAGCCGTCGCTCAACGACATTTTCATCAAGACGATCGGGGGTGCCGGCAAGCATGCATAAGCTCTGGACGGTCATTAAATTTACGTTCCTTACTCAAATCAGACAGAAGTCGTTCCTCATCTCGACGCTCGTGTTTGTCGCGATTCTTTCGGTGATGGTGCACCTGCCGACGATCATCGACACGTTCTCGGGCGACGAGGGTCCGAAGCGGATCGGTCTCGTGTCGGGCGGGGAGCGGTACGTCTCGCTCATGAATGAATTTTATGCCGCGTCCGGGGATCCGGAGGTCGTCATCGTAGGCGCGCCGACCGAGGAAGAGGCCGAACGCCGCGTCGAAGCGAAAGAACTGGAAGGGTATCTCGCCGCGACGAACGATGCGAATCCGAACGGCGTGCCCGGCTTCGAATATCGGTCGAAGGAGGCCATGCCGACGCTGCTCGGCGACGTCGCCCGCGGGCTGCAGCACGTGAGCCAGACGTTGGCGCGCGAGAGCATCGGATTAACGGACGAACAGGCCGCGAGGTTGTCCGCGCCGGTCAGCGTCGTGCCCGTGCAGCTGATCGACGGCGGCGGCGCCGGCAAGAGCGAATCCGAGGTGCAGCTCGCCTTCGGCCTCGTCTATGTGCTCTTGTTCCTGCTTTACATGGGCGTTATCGGCTACGGCAACACGGTCGCGACGTCGATCACCGCGGAGAAGAGCTCGCGCGTCATGGAGCTGCTCGTCTCGAGCGTGTCGCCTCTGACGCAGATGTTCGGCAAAATTATCGGGATTTGCCTGATCGGCCTCACGCAGATCGTCCTGTTCATCGCCGTCGGCGCGGCGAATTTGGCCGCCACGCAAGAAAGCAATCCGATGCTGGCGGAGATGAATATACGCTTGTCCGACGTCGATCCGATGCTGCTCGTCTATTTCGTTGTGTTTTATCTGCTAGGTTATCTGATTTATGCGGCGGTATTCGCCGCCGTCGGCTCGCTCGTCAGCCGCACGGAGGAGGTCGGGCAAGTCATTATGCCGGTGACGCTGCTCATCGTGATCGCCTTCGTCGTCGCGATGTACGGGTTGTCCAACCCGAACGCGACGCTCATCGTCGTCCTCTCGTTCGTGCCGTTCTTCTCGCCGCTCGTCATGTTTCTGCGCATCGGCCTCGCCGACCCGGCCTGGTGGGAAATCGCGCTGTCGATCGCCATCTCGGCGGCGGGCGTGTACGCCATGGGCTGGTTGGCCGCGAAAATTTACCGCACCGGCGTCCTGATGTACGGCAAGCTGCCGACGTGGAAGGAGCTGCGCAAGGCGATGAAGGCGATGGACGTGTAAGCATGTTTATTGAAGGATGTGGGTAACGATTATAACTGAGACAGATTTAATCGTTAACTGAGACTTTTTTCAGTACATGGTTGAGACATGAAAGGCCCTTGGTTTGTCGAAAATGTTGATAAACCAAGGGTTTTCCTTATTCGCTTGACGAGATAGCTTTATGGTTAATAGTTCGAAACGCAGAAGGTACAAGGCCGAAAATTCTGCAATCATAACTGAGATAAATCGTTAGATAACTGTGTCTTCAGAAGGAGAAACGTATGAGACGTATCCATTCTTTCTATAAATTATTCTTGAGGGAACCCTTGTGGTTTCGAATGGTCGTCGTTATTTCGTTGCTGATGTCGATTGTACTCAGCAGTTCCGCTTTTTCGTTGGGTGGGTATTCGGAGAGCGTATCGAAGCTTGCCGCTACAGTATTCTTCGGTGCTTTCGGAGTGAACATGTGGCGTAACAGACGAATCTCCTTAATATTCTTTGCTATTGCAGTATTGTGCTTGTACGTATCCTTGGATGCTTTACCTTGAACATATTTGAGCAAGTTGTGAGGGTTTTGGGAAACGGCGATGGAACTGATCCATCGCTTTTTTCGTGTTGAAACAGTATTAGACGAATCTGGGCAGGATAAAGCAATGTTTATATGGACAACCTTTTGTTACGAATGCAGGGCACAACTAACATCTTGACTTAGAGTGAACTCTAAGTGTTACCCTCTTTTTGTGCAACAAAATTATTTAATGGAGACGATTGCATTGAGATATTCTATCGGTGAATTTTCGAAACTCGTTGGGGTAAGCGAACATACGTTAAGGTTTTACGAAAAAGAAGGCTTAATAAAAGTAAACAGGGACGATAACAATATCAGGGTTTATACGGAAGAAAATAAAATATGGGTAGAGGCTTTGCTCCATCTGAAAAATACGGGGATGTCACTAAAAGACATGAAGCACTTTGCCATGTGGGGACATATGGGGAATGAAACAATGGGAGAACGATTAGATCTACTTAAAAATCATCGCAAAAAAGTAGTGGAAGAATTAATGAAACTTCAGCAAAGTTTAGAGTTTCTGGATGATAAAATTCTTTTTTATGAAAATGAATTGGGAGACTGTTTCTCTTAATATTAAGTAGCTACTTAAAATGAAAAAAAATAAGGGTGAAGAACCTCTTGCCTTAGAGCCTACTCCAAGGAGTAACCTATTCTTGCTCCATTAGATTCATTAGGGAATACGCAGTGAAAAAATGGAGAAAATTAAGGTTACAAAATTAGGAGGATTAATTAATGGCTAACAATAAAGTTTGGTTTATCACGGGTGCCGGTCGCGGTATGGGGGTTGACATTGCAAAGGCTGCTCTCGCGGCAGGACATCGTGTAGTTGCTACCGGGCGCGATACGGACAAGGTATCCAAAGTTCTGGGCGAGAACGAAAACCTGCTGGTTGTCAAACTGGACATCACTAACCCTTCCGATGCAGAAGCCGCTGTCAAAGCAGCAGTTGAACGTTTTGGCAGCATTGATGTGCTGGTCAACAACGCTGGCAACTTTTATGCAGGATATTTTGAGGAGCTGACTCCAGAAAATATCGAGCGTCAACTTGCCACGAATGTTATCGGACCGATGAACGTCACCCGTGCTGTATTACCTTTGATGCGTAAAAATCGTTCTGGTCACATTATTTCGATCTCATCGATCGCGGGTCTTGTAGGACAGGAATACGTTTCTGCTTATTGCGCTTCGAAGTTCGCTCTGGAGGGATGGATGGAGTCTCTGTACCATGAGGTCGCTCCGTTCGGTATTAAAACGACTATCGTCGAGCCGGGGTTCTTCCGTACCGAGTTGTTGGAGCCGGGGTCAACTTACTATCCTGAGTTGACAATCGACGATTATACCG
Source organism: Paenibacillus sp. (assembly GCF_035645235.1). Classification (GTDB taxonomy): domain Bacteria; phylum Bacillota; class Bacilli; order Paenibacillales; family YIM-B00363; genus Paenibacillus_AE. The sequence continues at coordinate 3,623 of NZ_DASQMZ010000053.1, read as the reverse complement.
AGCGTTCCAATAAAAGCCGTACTATGTTTGAGTCAGTAAACGGCAAACAGCCCGGAGACCCAGCCAAACTTGCTAAAGCACTGCTCATTATTGCTAACGAGAATGAGCCTCCGGTACGTTGGATAGCTGGAGCAGATGCGATAGCCGGTGCTGAGCAGAAGGTAGCAGAACTCCAACGGCAGATTAACGCTTACCGTGATTTATCAACTTCCCTTGCGCATGAGGATGTATAATTACGATTTTTCGGCGCTGATGATCTATAACTGACATGTATTTAAGCTCCCTCGGGTACGTTAGCCCAGAGACTACGGATAAATAATAAGAACGAAAAAGTCCTTGTTACTCAAGGGCTTTTCGTTTTAGAAGCACCATATCGCCATTGATTTGGTGTCCGGTTTTTTGCGATCGTACGATTTCTTTCCTCCGATGGCCGCTTCTTGCTTGGAAGATTTATAACCGTGTCTGGCGGATTGATATTATAGGTGCGACCCGCTTTATGGAAAGTAGTGAAGCGCTTCAGCCCACGACAAAGGCGGCCGCGACTCGGGTACCGTTCCGGGGCGCGGCCGTAATTTTATATGATAATGCGGGCTTTCATTCGGACATTTAAATATGTATTTGAATAACATGCAAGGGTATGCTACTGTATATTCAAACCAATATGAGAATGTGTGGTGCCGGCCATGAGCGATATGTGCGATGTGTTTTGCTACGACGATGAAAAGGTGTCCGCGCTGAAGGAAGAGCTAGGCTCCTACGATATACAAAGTATGACGAAAATTTTTAAAGCCTTAGCGGACGATACGCGCGCGAAAATCGCGTTGATGCTTTGTCGCACGGATGAACTCTGCGTATGCGACGTTGCGAACGTGATCGGGACGACGATCCCGAACGCTTCCCATCATTTGCGGCTGCTTCGGAACCTTGGGCTTGCGAAATACCGGAAGGAAGGCAAGCTCGTCTTCTATTCCTTGGATGACGAGCATGTAAAACAGTTGATGTTGATGGCTTTAGAGCATAGTAAGGAGCAGAAAGCTTTCGCGTGAGAGGAGCGAGTCCCCGATGAGTCAAGAGGAGAAGAAGGGCGGCGGCCCTTGCTGCAGCGCTCCGGGTACGGAAGCGAGCGGGAAGCCGAAATATAAAAGCTTGGATTTCACGTTTGTATCTGCGCCTGCGGCGGACCCGATCCCCCCGAAGCCGGCGGCATCTTGCTGTTCGAAGGACGCCGGCGGCGCCCAAGCGCCGGGCGATGCCGGCGGTTCTTCCTCCTGCTGCGCCGCCGACGGGCCGGTCGCGGAAAGCGATTCGGCGTCGGAGACGCCGTTGTCCGGTTCGTCCGCGAAGACGTACGAGATCGAAGGCATGGATTGCAGCTCGTGCGCGCTCACGATCGAAAATCATCTGAAGCGGCTGCCGGACGTGAGACAAGTCGAAGTGAGCTTCTCGACGGGCAAGATGCGCATCGAGCACGACAACGCGGTCGAGGACATCGTGAGAGAAGTCGCGAAAGTCGGCTACAAGGCAAAGCCTGCTTCCAGGAGCCGCAAGACGCCGGCGGAATCGGCAAAAAGTTCTGCGGCGGGCAACGGCCTGGTCACGTTGTCCGGCGTCGCGCTTCTCCTGGGCTTCGTCGGATCGCTCAGCGGCGTATCGCCGACGATCACGACGTTCCTCTATATTGTGTCTATCCTCGCAGGCGGATATAAGCCAGCGAAGAGCGCGTATTTCGCCATCCGTAGCCGCTCCTTGGATATGAACGTTCTAATGAGCGCCGCGGCGATCGGCGCCGCCCTGATCGGGGAATGGTTCGAGGGCGCCACGGTGGTATGGCTGTTCGCGGTCGGCAATGTGCTGCAAAACCGATCCATCGAGAAGACGAGGGACTCCATCCGAAAGTTAATGGATCTCGCGCCGCCGGAGGCTTGGGTGCAAACTCCCGAAGGATTGGCGCGCGTCCCGGTAGAGGACATCGCCGTCGGGCAGACGGTCGTCGTGAAGCCGGGGGAGCGAATTCCGCTGGACGGCGAAGTCCTTAGGGGGCATTCGAGCGTAAACCAAGCGCCGATCACGGGGGAGTCCGTTCCCGTCGATAAAGAGCCGGGCGACCCGGTCTACGCCGGCACCGTCAACGAAGCGGGTGCGCTGGACATCCGAGTGACGAAGCTGGTCGAGGATACGACGGTCGCCAAAATCATTCAGCTCGTGGAAGAAGCGCAGGAGAAGAAGGCGCCAACGGAGGCGTTCGTCGATCGGTTTGCGAAAGTCTATACGCCGGTTGTCTTTCTTCTCGCGCTCGTCGTTATCGCGTTGCCGCCGTTGCTCGGGTGGGGGACGTGGGCCGAATGGTTTTATCGGGGGCTCGAGCTGCTCGTCGTGGCCTGCCCGTGCGCGCTCGTCATCTCGACGCCTGTCGCGATCGTGTCGGCGATCGGCAACGCCGCGAGGAACGGCGTGCTGATCAAAGGCGGCGCCTTCCTCGAAATCGCGGGGAAGATCGACGCGGTCGCGTTCGATAAAACCGGCACCCTAACGGAAGGAAAACCGAAGGTCACCTTCGTCGAAGGGTACGGCGCGCCGGAGGATACGGTCGTATCGATCGCCCGGACGCTGGAGGAGCAGTCGAAGCACCCGATCGCGCAAGCCGTCGTTCGTTATGCGGCGGAACGCAACGTACCGCCGCTCGTCGGCGAAGGCTTCCGGGCGATCGTCGGGCGAGGCGTACAAGCGACGATCGACGGGACGGCGTATTACGCCGGCAATCCGAAGCTGTTTCAAGACATGGGCGTATCGGTCGAGTCGATCGCGGCGAAAGCGGCTCGGCTGCAGCGGGAAGGAAATTCGATCGTGCTTGTCGGGACGAGCGCCGCCGTGCTCGGCATGATCGCCGCCGCGGACACCGTTCGCGACGTCGCGGTCGACGCGGTGTCGAAGCTGAAAGGCGCAGGCGTCCGGGAAGTCATGATGCTTACGGGCGATAACGAAGGTACGGCGAAACACATTTCGGCGTTGGCCGGCGTCACGCGATATGCCGCCGATCTGCTCCCGGAGCATAAGGTGGACGCCGTCAAGCGAATGCAGCAGGAAGGCTATCGGGTCGCGATGGTCGGCGACGGCATTAACGACGCTCCCGCGCTCGCTACGGCGGACCTCGGCATCGCGATGGGCGGGGCGGGGACCGATACGGCGATGGAAACCGCCGATGTCGTGCTCATGGCCGACAATCTCGAGAAGCTTCCTCATACGATTCGCCTCAGCCGCAAGGCGATGACGATTATTAAGCAAAATATCGCCTTTTCGCTGGTCATTAAGTTCGTCGCGCTCGCTTTGATTTTCCCGGGCTGGCTCACGCTGTGGCTTGCGGTGCTAAGCGACACGGGAGCGGCGATCATCGTCATTCTGAACAGTATGAGGCTGCTCGCGTTAAAGGATCAGTCCTAAACGGAAAGAGGGGCGGAAGCGAAAACAACGCTGCTGCCCCTTCCTATGTACGCCCAGCATGGGCGTCATCTCTACGGTGAAAGTCCGGAATGGGGGCTGGCAAGCGCCTACCATTAGCCAAGAGCAAGGGTGTCCGTCGCGAGGCGGAATCTGAAGGAAGCTGGAGGCAAAAGCACGGCTCGAGG